>CAZMRP010000327.1:0-6220 GCA_964568275.1 uncultured Myxococcales bacterium | reverse complement strand
GGCGTGCCCGGCTCCAGCTCCGCGAACAACGCCCGCGTGCCGAAGCCCGCGCTGTGCACCAGGAACGCCGGCGTGGGCCCGCCGGTCAGCGCTCGGACCGCGCGGTCGATTCCCGCCGTCGTCGCCAGGTCCTCGGCCAGCACCGTGGCCGTCGCGCCGTGCCGCTCGCCCAGCTCCCGCGCCAGCACCGCGAGCCGCTCGCGGCGCCGCGCCACCAGCAGCAGATCGTGGCCGTCGGCGGCCAGTCGGCGGGCGAACGCCGCGCCGATGCCGCTCGAGGCCCCGGTGACGACAGCCAAGGGGCGCGTGGAGGCGGAACTCGTCACGTCGTGCCTCTCCGCGCTCACCGCCGCTCCGCCGCCGGGAACCCGTAGCGCGGGAACGGCGGCAGGATCAGGTTCTCCACGATGCCGTAGCCCACCTCGTCGCCGCAGCGCACCTCGACCACCGTGTCGTCCAGGCCGTGCACCTCGTTGGCCACCCGTTCGTCGGCCACCTCGAACGTCTCGCCGTCCTGCCACTCGGGCCCCATCCACGTGCCGTGGTAGTAGCCCTGGTAGCCGGTGTACCCGCCGCCCCGCAGGTACATCGTGGTCAGCTCTTTCAGCTCCAGCTCCCAGCGCTGGCCGGAGGCGTCGGCGAGCGTCAGACGCCCGCCGGACATCCGGGCGCTCTGCGGGTGGTAGCGGAAGTCGTGCTCGACGCCGACGATGGGCACCGTGGCGGCATCGCCGTCGAGCGTCCCGCAGACGTGGCCGGTGAGCCGCTGCACGCGGCCGTCGGCGCCCTGGATGTAGTACAGGGTGAAGGCGCGGTCGGCGAACTGGAAGGTCGTCCAGAGGATCAGCATCCCGCGGAAGGCGGCGATGTCGGTGAACTGCACCCCCTGCTCGGGCAGCCCGACGCCCATCCGCTGGCCCCACGAGTGGTCGCGCTGGGCGTAGAACCGGTCCTCGGTGATCTCGACCCGCTTCCCCTCCACCTCGAGCCAGCCGTGGGCCCGGCCGGTCTGCGCGTAGCGGCAGGTGTTGAAGATCGTCCGGCCGAACGCCTGGCCGACCTGCGGCTCCTCCTCGCCCGGCGCGAACCGGCCGCGGAACTCGAGGTCGAAGCGGATGCCGCGGGGGTTGTCGCCGCAGGTCAGCCGGACGCGGCGGAACGGCTCGAGCACCTCGTAGCGCAGCGGGCCCACCGCCACCTCGTCGAGCCGCGGGCGCAGCTCGCGCGAGACGCGCAGGTTGTGCTGGCGCTTGTTCTCCACGTTCACGCAGGCGTAGCCGTCCTGCACGTTGCGGTTCGGGTACACCCCGAACCCCGTGGCCAGCACCAGCCCGCCGGTGGTGTCGTGGAGGTTGCACCACAGCTTCTCGGTCCAGGCGCGGTCGGTGGTGCCGACCTGGTCGAAGGTCTGGACGGTCTGGTGGCAGGTCAGCTCGTCGAACTTGGTCAGCATCTCGTCTGCTCCGTGGCCGGGCGGTCGACGCGGCACAGCAGGCCGCGGTCGCCGTCGAGCCGCACGCGGTCGCCGGTGCGGAAGGTCCGCGTGGCGACGCGCAGGTTGGTCACGGCGGGCAGGCCGTACTCGCGGGCCACCACCGCGCCGTGGGACATCGGGCTGCCGAGGTCGGTGGCCAGCCCGGACACGAGACTGTAGTACGGGCTCCACCCGACGTCGGTCTGGGAGACGATCAGGATCTCCCCGGGCTCCAGCGTCGCCGCGTCGTCGAACGACCGGATCACCCGGGCCGAGCCCTCCACGATTCCCCCGCTGATCGGCTTGCCGGCCAGCACGCCGTCGCCGTTCGTCGGGCCGACCGGCTCGGGCTCCAGCGGCTCGCCGCGCCCCACGAACACCTCCGGGAACTCGAACGTGCCCTGCACCTCGTGGGCCCGCCGCCGCAGGGCCGCCGTGGCGCCCAGCGCGCGGTCGCCGTGCAGCGCCAGCCGGCCCAGCTCCTCGTGGGTCAGGAAGAACACGAGGTCGGCGTCGGCGAGCAGCCCGTCGCGGGCCAGCAACGCGCCGAGGTGCCGGTAGGCCCGCTTGAAGCGATGGGTCACCTCCACCAGCAGCGACTTGGAGGCCTCGCGCCGGCGGATCGCGTTGCGCGCCCATCCCGCGAGCCAACGGACCGCTGGGTTGTGCTTCGGTGCGCCGCTGCCGCCGTTGCCGCCGGGCGGGGGCGTCGAGCGCGGCGGGCGCAGCGACGGGCCGCGCAGCTTGGCGGCGGTCATCGCCTGCATCGACGTCATCAGCGGCAGCGGGTCGTCGGTCCACCCGGGCTGCCGCAGGTCCAGCTCGCGGAACGCCCGGTGGCCGTGCCGCGCCAGGAACTGCCCGAACACCACGCCGACCACCCCCGACTCGGGCGAGCGCAGCCAGGCCAGCCCTTCCGCGGGCGTCTTCCGGCGGAAGCCTTCGGCCGCCGGCCGGTCGAGTACCAGACGGTCGACGATCCGTTCGAGCTGCACCAGCAGGTCGGCGCTCTCCACGCCGCCGGCGCTGCCGATCAGCTGCGCGACCTCGCGCTCCTGCTCCGGCGTCGGCAGCTTCCCGCCGGCGACGATTCCCTCGAGCGTTCCGCTGCCCACGCCCGAGGCGGCCGAGTTGTGGATGTGGAGGAAGTAGGCCTGGACCAAGGCCGGCAGCTTCGCGTCCAGCTCGCGGTAGGTTTCGGCCGCGTCGTTGCAGCCGAGGAGTTGCAGCGTTCCGAGCAGCCGCCGCAGGTCCTCGATGCGGCGGCCGGCGGCCAGCACGTAGTGCGCGTAGCGCATCCCGTTGATCGCCCGCACCCAGCGCGGAGCCTCGGGGAAATGCTGGACCTCGGGGACCTCGCGCCCGCACAGCGCGTGCATCGAGGACTCGCGCGAGATCCCCGCCACGTGGCTGCCGAACTCGACGATCCTCGACATGTTGAAGAACACGTGCCCGTACCGCACGCAGACCGTCTGCAACTCGGGGACGAGCCGCGGGCGGGCGCCGACCCAGACCATCATCCGCTGCACCGACTGGTCGATCGCATGGATCGCGGTCGACAGCGTCAACGGGCAGACCGCGCCCGGGATCATCTCGCCGATGTTGAAGCGGATGTACGCGTCGCGCTCGCCCTGCAGCACGTCGAACTCGCAGAGATCCGCCAGCGGCGTCGTGATCAGCCGCGCCTGCAGCCACCACAACCGGCCGTCGCGGTCGATCGCCCACTCCAGGTCGAGCGGCGCATCCCAGGCCCGTTCCGCCGCGACGGCGCCGCGGGCGATGCGCCCGACCTCCTCGTCCGACAGCGTCGGCTCCCCGTTCGCCGGCTCGCGGCGGCGCACGACGCCCGCCCGGTCGGCCTCGAAATGGTCCGGCGCGACCTCGCCCGCCACGAGCGCCTCGCCGATTCCCCGGACGGCGTCGACCGGGACGCGGTCCCGGCGCATCGTCACCGGGTCGACGCTGAACGCCACCCCGGCGGCACGGGCGTCGACCATCCGCTGGACGATCACGCACATCGTCCGGGCCCGGCTCCCGGCGATCGTCCGGCCGTAGCGGTCGGCGCGCGGCGCGTGCAGCGAGTGCAGGCAGCGCGTCACGGCGTCCCGCAGCGCCTCCGCCCCGACGACCCCCAACACCGACTCGAACTGGCCCGCGAACGAAGCTCCCGCCCCGTCCTCGCCCACGGCCGACGAGCGGACCGCGACGGGACCGTCGCCCAGGGCGTGGTACGCCTCGACCACCGCGTCGGGGAGCGCCCCGCCGGGCTCGAGTCCCGTTACGACGAAGCCGGGCGGGACGTCGAATCCGTGCTCGGCCAGCAGGGCCAGGCCGGCGGCCTTGCCGCCCGCGCTGCCGTCGGCGGCGTCCGCGAACGGAAGAACCCGGACCGCGTCGTCCTGCTTCGACATGCTCGGTCGGCACCGTTACTCGCCGCGCCCTCGTCGTTCAAGGTGAGATCGCCGGAATCGCAAGCGAATGTGCGATTCCGCTCGGGTGTGCGTTCCGGCACGCGGGGCCGGACGCCTTGACATGCCTTGCGCTCCGACGCATCTTTGCGCGGCCGCTCGGGTCCCCCGGGCAGCGTACCGATTCTCGAGGAGCGGTGAACGATGAGCCAGAACGATCCGCAGTACGACCGTCGCGTGCAGCAGTGGAATCTCCGCAAAGGGCTGATGACCGAGGAGCAGTTGCGGGAGCACCTGAAGAAGCTGCCGGACGTGAAGGACAAGAGCGACCACCTCGGTTCGCCGCCGTCGACGGAGAAGCCGGGCGAGGGTTCGGGCGGCAAGTCCAGGTCGCGCTGACGGTCCGGGCGAGTCGGTCCGACGGCGAGCCGTGCGGGGAGGAGACGCGATGGCGGAGCGCAAGGAAGCGGACGGCGTCAAGATCAAGGACCGGCGCGTCTCGGCCCGGGACGAGGAGCCGCGGACGCCGGCCTCGGAGGCGCGCGCCGCCGAGGCGGCGGGTTCCGGCCCTGCGCCTGTGGACGCGGCGGACGACGAGGCGGGCGAGCGCGATCCGACGTGCGACGAGCCGATCCCGGAGGTCGACTTCGTGACCTTCGTCGTCTCGCTGTCGACCAACGCGCTGGTCTCGCTCGGGCTGCTGCCGCGGCCCGACACCGGCGAGAAACAGCGCGACCTGCCGCTGGCGCGCCAGACGATCGACATCCTGGCCCTGCTGCAGCAGAAGACCAAGGGCAACCTGACGGGCGAGGAAGAGCGGATTCTCGATACCGTGCTGTACGACCTGCGCATGACCTACGTGCAGGTGGTGCGCAAGCACTGCTGACCCGGGAGCGCGGACGATGGCACGCTATCGACGGCTGCTGCTGCCGGCCCTGCTGTGGCTCGCGGCGGCCTGCGGCCGCGGGGCCGACGGGTCGTCGACCGCCGCGGCCGACGGGTCCCCGGCGCCGCTGCCTCCCCTGCCGCCCCCCGCGGTCGATGCCGGTCCGCCGCGGGAGGTGCAGCCGCTCCCCTCGCTGGCGCCGCTGGTCGACCGGGTGCGGCCGTCGGTGGTGAACATCATCGCCGAGGTGCAGGTGGCCCAGCCGGTGCGCGGCCCCTACGGCCGCTACGGTTACGTCCCCCGCACCGTGAGCAACTCGCTCGGCTCCGGCTTCATCGTCGATGCCGAGGGGCACGTCTTGACCAACTCGCACGTGATCGGCCGCGCCAACGTGATCTCGGTGCAGCTCGACGACGGACGCGAGGTCCCGGCGAAGCTGGTCGGGATGGAGCGCCGGGTCGACCTGGCGGTGCTCGACATCGATGTCGAGGGGCTGCAGCCGCTGGAGCTCGGGGACTCCGCCCGGGTAATGGTCGGCGACTACGTGGTGGCGATCGGCAATCCGTTCGGACTGTCCAACACGGTCACCGCCGGCATCGTCTCGGCCATCGGCCGCGAGGTGACCTCGGAGGTCCCCGGCTACTCCGACTTCATCCAGACCGACGCCTCGATCAACACCGGCAACTCGGGCGGGCCGCTGGTCGACCTGCAGGGCCGCGTGATCGGGATCAACACGATGGTCTCCGCGGAGGGGCAGGGGATCGGCTTCGCCGTGCCGATCAACATGGTCAAGCAGGTGCTGCCGCAGATCCTGGCCCACGGCTCCGTCGCCCGCTCGTGGCTCGGCCTGTGGTGGCGCGAGCTGGACGCCAAGACCGCCCGGACGTTGGGCCTGTCGGTTCCCCCCGGGCAGGGAGCGCGCGTGATGGTGGTCGACGTGATGCCGGACGGACCGGCGGCGCTGGGCGGCCTGCGGCCCAACGACGTGATCCTGTCGTTCGCCGGCCGGGCGATCGACCGCCCGTCGCTGTTCCCGTGGGTCGCGTCGACCGCGCCCGTCGGCCGACCGGTGGAGCTCGAGATCTGGCGCGACGGGCGAGCCGAGCGCGTCTCGGTCGTGCCGATGGAGGTGCCGGAGTGACCGTGATCCCGCCCGAGATCGCCGGACGGCTCGATTCGAGGGCCCGCCGCGCGCTGGCCGAGGCGCTGGCCCAGGCGCAGCTCGGACAGCAGGGCGAGGTCTCGCCGCTCCACGTCTTCGCCGCGCTGCTCCCCGGCTGCGAAGAGCTGCGGATCCTGGTCGAGCGGCAGACGGTGGACCCGCGGCTGCTGTTGTCGTTCGCCGAGGTCTCGCTGGCGCGCAAGCGCCGGAGCCCCGCCGGCCTCAACCCGGTGCTCGACGAGCGGCTGGCGGTGGAGCTGTCGCTGATCGCCGTGCGCCGCGGCCGGCTG
>CAZMRP010000326.1:0-6220 GCA_964568275.1 uncultured Myxococcales bacterium | reverse complement strand
AGGAGCCGGCGGCGGCCGCGGCCGTCGAGCCGGACGGCGAGACGCCCGCGGAGCCCGTCGACGCTCAGGAATCGGACGCCGGGGACACCGGGCCCTCCGACCCGCCGTCCACCCTCGATCCCGTGGTCGCGGCGGCCATCGAAACGGCCGTGGCGGCGCGGATCGATGCGGCCGTGGCCGAAGCGGTGGCAGCGGCGTTGGCGGAGGCGGCCGCCGCGGAGGCCGCGCCCGCGGAACCGCCGCCCGTCGACCCCCTGGAAGACGACGAGCTGGCCGCGCTGATCGGACCGGACCTGGCGGCCGAGCTGCGGGCGGACGAGCTGGAGGTCACCGGCCAGGTGAGCGCCGAGCCGTCGTACCTGCAGGCGACCGACCAGGGCAGCGGCTCCGGCGGCGGCGGCGAGATCGGACCCAGCAACCTGATGAACCCCGCGATCAGCCTGATCGGAACCTTCGCCGCCGCCTACTTCACCGACGACCAGCACCCGCTCCGCGGAGGGCACGTGCCGGCCTCCACCGGGCTGCACCTGATGGAGGCCGAGTTCGGCGTCGAGGCCGCCGTGGACCCGTACTTCTACCTCCGCGCCTTCTTCATGTTCGGCCTGACCTTCTTCGAGACCGAGGAGGCCTACGCCGAGACGCTGCGCCTGCCCGGCGGCCTGAAACTCCGCATCGGCCAGATGCTCGCCCCCTTCGGCCGCTCGAACCAGCTGCACGCCCACTCCTGGGAGTTCGTCGACTCCCCGCTGCCCCACCAGCGCTTCCTCTCCGGCGAAGGGCTCCGCGCCCCGTCGCTCGAGCTGAGCTGGCTCGTCCCCGTGCCGTTCTTCCTCAAGGCCACCGCCTGGGCCGGCGTTCCGAGCCAGATCCCCCCCGCGGGCGCCACCGCCGACGAGAAGACCTGGGGCAAGGACCACGACTACGACTTCCTCTACCTCGGGCGCCTCGAAACCCACATCCCGTTCGACGACGAGTGGTCGATGTCGCTGGGCGCCAGCGCCGCCACCGGACCGGCAGGGCAGGGCACCGGCACCCGCAGCGACCTGTTCGGCGGCGACCTGTTCCTGCGCTACAAGCCCGTCGCCGGCGAGTCGTACTTCGAGTTCGACCTCGCCGTGGAGGGCGCCTTCCGCCAACGCCAGTTCCCCGGCAACCGCCTCACCGACTGGGCGCTGGCCGTGGAGCCGATGTTCCGGCTCGCCAAGCAGTGGCGCATCGCGCTGCGCGGCGACCTCGCCGAGGGCGATCTGACCCGCGGCGACTTCATGACCGGGCCCGGCCTCGACTTCGGCGAGGAGCGCGGCTCGCTGTCCGTCACCTACTTCCCCACCGAGTTCTCCCAGCTCCGGCTCCAAGGCACCCTGTCGCACCCCCACGGCGCCGCCTGGACCGGTCCGGACCTCGGCGGCGAGATCTTCCTGCAGGCCGGCTTCGCGTTGGGCGCCCACGGCGCCCACCCGTTCTAGGAGGCGACGATGATGTCGAACAATCGTAGACCACTGCGGAACGGGCGCGTCGCCCTGCTCGGCGCAGCCGCCCTCGCCCTCGCCGCCGGCTCCTGCGCCTTCGACGACGGCCCGGCGAAGTACCTCCCGGTGACGCTGCTCTCGCCGCCGGAGGCGACCGTGACCACCGACCTCGGCTGGGACGTGACCCTCACCGCCGCCCGGCTGTTCATCCACGACGTGACCTTCCACACCGGCGAGGCCGCCGCCGCCGACACCGGCCACTCGCACACCCACGAGTCCCTCACCCTGGCGCTCGAGACCGAGGTACCCGAGGCGCTCGGAACCCTGCGCCTCGCGCACTCCCACGCCGCGGCGGAGACCTCCACCGCCGGCACCAAGGTCGGCGAGCTGATCCTCGACCGGGCGGTGGACCTGCTGGCCGCCCCGGCGGACCTCGGCGAGGCGCTGTTCGCCGGCGGGGCCGAGGCGGTCGAGGCGCGGATCCTGGTGGCGCCGCCCGAGGAAGCGGAGCCGTCGATGCACGGCGGCGGGCTGTACCTGGCCGGCCGGGCCGTGCCGCCGGGCGGCGGCGACGCGGTGTCCTTCGAGGCGGTGCTGCCGGTGGGGGCCGAGGCGTCGATCACCGGGCTCGACATCGATGCCGACGACGAACCGGCGCTCGAGATCCACGTGCCGCGCGCGGGGTGGCTCGACGGGCTCGACTTCGCCGCCCTCCCCGGAGGGCTGATCGAGGACGGCTCGGAGGCCGCCGAAGCGCTCGAGGAGCTGCTGCTCCACGAGGCCTTCCACGTCCACGTCGTCGCCGACTGACCCCCCGCTATCCCCCCGCTCCCCGCCTCGCCGCCCGCAGCGTGTTGCGCATCAGCATCGTGATCGTCATCGGGCCGACGCCGCCGGGGACGGGCGTGATCCGCGAGGCGACCTCCCGGACGGCGTCGAAGTCCACGTCGCCGCACAGCTTCGCCTTGCCCGTGTCGGTGACGCCGACGCGGTTGACGCCGACGTCGATCACCACGGCGCCCGGCTTGACCATCTCGGCGGTGATCGCCTTGGGCCGGCCCGCGGCGACGATCAACACGTCGGCGCGGCGGGTGTGCGCCCCCAGGTCGCGGGTCCGGGTGTGGCACAGCGTCACCGTGGCGTTGGCGCCCGGGCCCTTCTGCGCCAGCATCATCGCGATCGGCTTGCCGACGATGTTGGAGCGGCCGACGACGACCACCTCGGCCCCGTCGAGGTTCGTGCCGGAACGGACCAGCAGCTCCTGGATGCCGGCCGGCGTGCACGGCAGGAAGTCGGGGCTGCCCAGCATCAGCTTCCCCACGTTCACGGGGTGGAAGGCGTCGACGTCCTTGTCCGGACGGATCGCATGCAGCACCCGCCGCTCGTCGAGCTGCCGCGGCAGCGGGAGCTGCACCAGGATGCCGTGCAGCGCCGGGTCGGCGTTGCACCGCTCGACCAGCGCCAGCAGCTCCGCCTCGGGCAACCCGGCGGGCCGCGTCTCCTGCACCGAGTGGAAGCCGAGCTCCCGGGCCGTGCGGCTCTTGGCGGCGACGTAGCTCTGGGAGGCGGGGTCCTCGCCGACCAGGATCGTCACCAGGCCGGGGACCACGCCCCGCCGCTCGCGCAGCTCCGCCGCCTCGGCCGCCAGCTCGGCCCGGATCTGCTCGGCCACCACGGTCCCGCGGATCAGCTCGGCCGTCATCAGAACAACCCCTTCACCCGGCCGGTCTCGACGTCGACGTCCACCTTCAAAAAGGCCGGGCTGGCGCTGGTGCCGGGCATCAGGTTGATCGTGCCGGCGACGGGGACGACGAGGCCCGCACCGGCGTAGGTCAGGATGTCGCGCACCGGGAGCGTCCAGCCCTTGGGCACCCCCTTGAGGTTCGGGTCGTGGCTCAGCGAGAGGTGGGTCTTGACCATGCAGGTGCCGAAACGCTGCATCGACGGGTCGGCCTCGATCGCCTTCGCCTTGGCCAGCGCCTCGGAGGTGTAGGAGACGCCGTCGGCGCCGTAGACCTCGCGGGCGATGCGGCCGATCCGCTCGCGCAGCGGCATCTTCAGGTCGTAGAGGAAACGGAAGTCGACCGGGTCGTTGCAGGCGTCGATCACGGCGTCGGCGAACTCGAGCGCCCCGTCGCCGCCCCGGGCCCAGTGCTCGGAAACCGCCACGCGGGCGCCGGCGATGTCGGCCTGGCGCCGCACGACGTCGATCTCCGCCGCGGTGTCGGTGGCGAAGCGGTTGATGCAGACCACGGGGTTGATGCCCGCCTTGCGCACGATGTTGATGTGGTGCACCAGGTTCTCGCAGCCGCGGTCGACCCACTCGAGGTGCTCGCGGGCGTACTCGGGGTCGATCGGTTTGCCCGGCTGGACCGCGGGGCCGCCGCCGTGGCACTTCAGCGCGCGGATCGAGGCCACCACCACGGCGCAGTGCGGACGCAGCCCGCCCACGCCGCACTTGATGTTCCAGAACTTCTCGAAGCCGATGTCGGCGGCGAAGCCGCTCTCGGTGACGTGGTAGTCGCCGAGCTTGAGGCCCAGGCGGTCGGCGACGATCGATGACTGGCCGATCGCGATGTTGGCGAACGGCCCGGCGTGCACGAAACACGGCCGACCCTCGATGGTCTGCAGCAGGTTCGGATTGAGCGCGTCGAGCATCCAGGCGGTCATCGCACCGGCGCAGCCCAGGTCCGTGGTCGTGATCGGGCTGCCGCGCTTGTCGTAGGCCACCACCACGCGGCCGATGCGCCGCCGCAGGTCGGCCAGGCTGTCGGCCATCGCCAGGATCGCCATCAGCTCGGAGGAGACGGCGATCTGGAAGTGCGAGCCCATCGTGAACCCGTCCCGCGGGCCGCCCAGGCCGATCACGATCTGGCGCAGCGCCTGGGCGCAGAAGTCCATCGCCCAGCCCATCTGCACCGCGTGGGGGTCGATGTCCAGCCGGCGCAGCCCCCGCGAGCCGAGGAACCTGTCCGACAGGTTGAACTCGTGCTGCATCCGCGCCGTCAGCGCCACCAGCGCCAGGTTGTGCGCGTTGGTCACCGCGTTGATGTCGCCGGTCAGCCCGAGGCTGAACGGCGCGAGCGGGATGATCTGGGCCAGGCCGCCGCCGGCCGCGCTCCCCTTGACGTTCATCGTCGGGCCGCCCGAGGGCTGGCGCAGCGCGCCGGTCACCCGGCAGCCCCGCCGCCCGAGCCCCTGGATCAGGCCCACCGCCGACGTGCTCTTGCCCTCGCCCAGCGGCGTCGGCGTGATCGCCGTGATGTCGATGTACTTGCCGTCCGGACGGCCCTGCAGACGCGCCATCGCCCGCGCGAAGTCCACCTTCGCCACGTAGTGGCCGTGCGGCAGCAGCTCGTCGCGCTCGAGGCCGAGCTCCCCGGCGAGCTGCTCGCAGGGCTTCATCGTCCGTTCGGCCTCCTCGGCGATCTGCCAATCGGCATGCTGGGTCGGGTCGAGGGTCATCGTGCGTTTCGTCCTTTCCCCGGTCGAGTTCCGACCGTGAAGCATCATCCGGGGTCCGCGTCAAGCTCGAATCGTCCGGGCCCGGCCGGTTTCCCCGGTGGAAACGTTGAATTGCAGCCCGGCTTCCCGTATCATCAACTCGTGCGCTCCTTGGCCGCAGGCGTCCGCCCGCGCGCAACCCCGTCGCCGGAGTCGCGACCGTGAAACCTCCGACCAACCTTCGCGGCTACGCCCTCGAGCGTCCGCTCGGCAAGGGCGGCATGGGCGCCGTCTGGGTCGCCCGCAAGCTGTCGACCCACCAGCAGTTCGCCGTCAAGTTCCTCAAGGAGGAGTTCCTCGAGGACCCGACCTACCTCGCGCGGTTCGAGCGCGAGGTGGCGGCGCTGCGGGCGATCCGGCACCCCAACGTGGTCAACGTCTTCGAGTGGTCGATGCCCAAGAACGACCCCGAAGCCAAGCCGTACGTGGTGATGGAGCTGATGGGCGGGGAGGGGCTGGACCGCCTGGTCCGCCGCCAGCGCATCCTCCGGCCGCAACTCGCCGTGTCGGTCATGCTCCAGGTGCTCGACGGCCTCGCCGCCGCCCACAACGTCGGCGTGATCCACCGCGACCTCGGCCCGTCCAACGTGCAGCTGATCCCCCAGCCCGGCGGCGCCTACCTGGTCAAGGTGCTCGACTTCGGCCTCGCCCGCCCGGCCGTGGCCGGCGAGGAGGAAGCCCAGGTCACCCAGATGGGGACGCTGATGGGCAAGCCCGGGTACGTGGCGCCCGAGTCGTTCCTCCTGCAGCCGGCCGACGCCCGCGCCGACATCTTCGCCTGCGGGATGATGCTGTACCGGATGCTGTCGGGCCGGCTGCCGTTCCGGGAGACGCAGGCCCAGATGCTGTGGGCCGAACGGTACGGGGAGAAGAACCACGACCGGGAGTACGCGTCGATCCGCGAGTTCGCGGCCTGGGTGCCCGAGAAGCTCGCGCTGGTGACCGGCAAGGCCATCCGGCGCAAGCCGGAGGAGCGCTACCAGACCGCCGAGGACATGCAGGTCGACCTGCTCGACATCGAGGACAGCGTCCTCGCGCGGGCCGGACAGGCCACGCCGCCCCCGCCGCCCCAGCCCGGCACCGACAGCAGCATGACCATGAGCCCCGGGTCGCTGGCGGCCAGCGGGCGCGTCGGCTCGCTGCGCCGCTGGCCGCTGATCGCCGGGCTCGCGGCCGGCGTCGCCGTCCTCGCGGTCGTCCTGCTGATGTGGGGCCTCGGCGGCGGCGAGGAATCCCGGGTCGGAACC
>CAZMRP010000325.1:0-6230 GCA_964568275.1 uncultured Myxococcales bacterium | reverse complement strand
CCGTCGTCGAGCGCCGCCACCGCGGGCCGCACCGGCACTCCGTTCGGCGGGCCGGACGGCGGGCCGGGACACGCGAGCACCAGCCACGCCGCCGCCGCTCCGACCGTCGTCCGCCACCCGCGCTCGCCTGCTGCCCGCATGGTGTTGTCACGCTCCGGACCTTGGACTATGCCACGCTCCATGAAAATCATCCTCAGCAACTGTCCGCCCGACCGGGCCGACGCGATCGCCTCGGCCCTGGTCGAGGAGCGCCTGGCGGCGTGCGTCAACGCAATCCCGGGCGTCCGTTCCACCTACCGCTGGCAGGGCAAGGTCGAGCGGGAGCAGGAGACCACCCTGCTGGTCAAGACCTCGGCCGCGGCGCTCGAGCGCTGCGCGGCGCGGCTGCGGGCGCTGCACCCCTACGAATGCCCCGAGATCCTGGTCCTGACGCCCGACACGGCGGCGTCGTTCGCCCCCTACGCGGCTTGGGTACGGGAGCAGACGGGCGGCTGAGCCGACGCCGCGACGCCCCACCTCACATCGGACCGCCGACGTAGCTGCCGGGCGGGACGAGGAAGTACACGTCGCGGGTGTCCAGCACCGTCACGCTCTCGCCCAGCACCTCGACCTGGCCGCGGAACAGCTGCGGCTCGGCCGTGGCCGGCACCGTGGTGTTCTCGCGGGGGATGATGTCGAAACAGACGAGCGTCCCGGGGAGCACGTCGGGGAACACGTCGTTGTACGTATCGCCGTCGGAGTCGGCGACGGGCAGGCCGCCGACGCAGACCATGCCGGGGTGCGCCGGGTCCTCGATGCCGCCCGCCGCGTTCGGCTCGATTCGCTCCACGAACAGCGTCGTGTCGACGGTGTCCGTCGCGCTCTCGACGACGTCGACCGCGCGGGCCGAGATGTCCATCACGACCTGGCCGGCGAGGATCTCGATCGCGTCGACCACCTGGTCGCCGATCCCCGTGCCGTCGCTGGCGATCTCGAAGGCCAGCGGATTGCCGGCCGCGTCCACCGAGCCGGTGTCGCGGGCCACGTCGCGGTAGCCGGTCCACATGTTGTCCCCGTCGCCCACCGTTCCCTTGGAGCTGATGCCGATGAACCGGACGTGCGCCGCGTTCAGCGCCGCGATCAGCTCGTCGTAGGTCGGCCGCGTGCACACCTCCAGACCTTCGCTGAGGAACGCCTCGTCGCCGAACTCCACCAGGATCGGCACGGCGCCCGGGCGGAAGCACGGCCAGCCGTTGCCGGGGCGGTCCAGCGGACAGGTGGTCGCCGTCACGCGATCGGCGTTCCAGTCGTCGTCGGGACCGTTCTCGTCGTCGGTGGCGACGATCCATGCCGCCGCCAGGTACGGCTCCTTGGTCCCGTTGCAGACCGGCGTGTCGCGGATCGTCTCGAGACCGGCCTGCGTCAACGCCGGATCCTCGTCGATCACCTGCGCGCAGCGCAGCCCGACCGCGGTCCCGCCCGAGCTGCAGTTGCGGATCTTGGGGCAGATGTCGAAGTCGCCGACGCCGAAGGCGACGTCGGGGATCACCGCGTCGACCGCCGGGACGATGGTGGTCGCCAGCGCGTTGGTCAGGTTCTCGATCTCGCCGCCCATCGAGGCGCTGCGGTCGATCATGAAGAACACGTCGGCCATCTGGATGTTGGTGCCGAAGACCAGCGTGTCCCGCAGCGGCTCCGGCGGCGCCTCGTAGGGCATCAGGAACACGAAGTCCCCGCGGGTCCGCGGGCTGTCCGTGTCCAGCAGCGGGTCGGTCCCCGCCGCCACCTCGACCACGTCCAGCGCCCCGTCCCCGTCGGTGTCCGGGTCGGTCGGGTCGGTGCCCAGCGCCAGCTCCTCGGCGTCGGTCAGGCCGTCGTTGTCCGAGTCGGAGTCGCGGAAGTCGGGGACCGTGTCGTCGTCCGAGTCGACGGGCGGAGTGAGCACGTCGTCGTCCCCCGCCTCCTCGGCGTCGGGGATCCCGTCGCCGTCCGAATCGAGATCCCGGACGTCGGGAGTCGTGTCGCCGTCCGTGTCGCCGCTCCCCTCGTGGACGTCGGCCACCGTGTCGCCGTCCGTATCCGTCGGGTCGACCGCCTCGACGTCGGCCTCGCGGGGCGTGTCGCGGGCATCGACCAGGACCGAGTCGTCGCTGCTTGCCGAGCAGGCCAGGCCGGCCGTCACCGCCAGAACCGCGAGGATCGTTCGCATGCTCGCCTCCCCGTCCCCGGTCCGTCGCCACGGGACGGGTCCATCGTACGCCGCGACGACGCCGCGGTCCACCGGAGACGGAGCCCGAGACGGGGACTCCGGATCGCCCGGCCGCCGGCCTACCGGTCCTCCGCCGTCCCGAATGTCTCGGCCTCGAAGACGTCGCCGCCCACGGCGCGCACCCGGGCCCGCGGCGCCGACGGCTCGTGCCCGGAAAGCAGCGTCGTGCCCCGCTCGGCCGCCTCGCGCAGCAACGCACGCTTGTCCTCGATCGTCCGCAGCGGCTCGTTGTCGTAGGCCATCACCCAGGGCAGACGCAGGTGGACCCACAGCGGGACCAGATCCACCGGGAACGCGACCTCGCCCCCATCGACCTCCACCCACGCCAGCTGCATCCCCGGCGTGTGGCCGGAGACGACCCGCACCGCGATCCGGGAGTCGAGCGCCCGCGGTCCGTCGACCAGCTCCAGCCGGCCGGAGGCCTCGAGCGCCGCCAGGTGCTCGGGAAGGAACGAGCCGGCGTCCTTGACCGTCGGCGAGCAGGCCCAGGCCCAGTGCGCGGCCTGGACGTGGTGCCGCGCCGCGGGGAACTGCAGCCGCAGCGCGCCGTCCTCGCCCCGCGCCACGATCCCGCCGGCGTGGTCGAAATGCAGGTGCGACAGCAGCACGTCGGTCACCGCGGCCGGCTCGAACCCGGCGGCGGCCACCAGCGCCCGCAGGTCGGGGCCGCGGAACCGGAAGTCGTAGATCGCCTGCGACTTGGGGCCCCAGTCGCGGCCGACGCCGGCGTCGAGCAGCCACAGGCGGCCGGCCGCCGGGTCGGCGAACACCGCGCAGCGCGAGACGATCCGGATGCGGTGGCGCGCGTCGGCCGGATGGGACCGCTCCCACAGCGGCCGCGGCACGACGCCCATCATCGCACCGCCGTCCAGGCCGAGCTCGGCGTCGACGATCGTCGTGAGGCGGGGCCCCGTCACCAGGCTTCTCCCGGACCGCGGACCTAGCCGCAGTAGCCGTACTGGCTCGACCCGACCGACACCGCCGGGACGAAGGGATGACAGACGAACCCGCCCTCGCAGTAGCCGTCGGGATACGGGCAGTACTGCACGCAGGTCGGAAAGTCGGGCGCGGCGCAGAAGAAGCCGGAAGCGCAGTCGCCGTCCTCGTCGCAGGAATGCCCGACGCGCCCGGTGCCGACGTCGCCGGTGCAGTCGGTCAGGTACGTGCCGTCGCCGTCCCGGAACAGCTTGCAGCGGGTCTCGGCCGGACAGCCCGAGCCGCTGTCCAACTCGCAGCTGACCGAGCACAGCACCGCCACCACGCTGCCGCCGGCGGACACCGGGACGACGCAGCGCGAGCCGGGCCCGAGACAGTCGTCGGCCACCTCGCAGAAGCGGTGGCACAGCGGGACCGTGCTGCCGACCGCCGGCGCGCAGTACAGGCCGACCGCGCACTCCTCGTCGCCCGAACAGGCCCGGCCCTCCGAGAGGAACCCCGACGAAACGCAGCCGCGCGCCGCGCCCACCAGCGTGCACTTCTGACCGGACCCGCAACCGCACTGCGGAACGAGGTCGCAGAGCGGATCGCGGCACTCCCAGCCGTCGGGCACCTCCACGACGTCGGCGTCGAGCACCTCGACGTCGGCCGTCTCGCCGAACTCCGCATCGCCGTCGAACGCCTCGACCTCGCCGCGGTCGGCGTCGCCGTCGAAAATCTCGCCGATGTCGACGTCCGCGTCCGCGTCGGCGCCCGTCTCGATCCGGCAGTTCTGGTCGCACCCGTCGCCCGGGGCGCGGTTGCCGTCGTCGCACTCCTCGCTGCCCATCCGGATGCCGTCGCCGCAACGGGCGACCTCGATGAAGCAGCGGCCGGAGCAGCCGTCGTAGTCGTTGAGATTGCCGTCGTCGCACTCCTCGGGCCACG
The DNA here is from genome assembly GCA_964568275.1 of uncultured Myxococcales bacterium. Classification (GTDB taxonomy): domain Bacteria; phylum Myxococcota_A; class Polyangia; order DRWM01; family JAAZOP01; genus JAAZOP01. Next base: position 2,119 of record CAZMRP010000325.1, on the reverse strand, counting down.
GACCGGTGGCCTCGAGCGTCCCGTTGCCGCAGATCGCCCCTTCGCGCCAGCAGTTGGGGTCGCAGCCGTCGCCGGGCTCGGCGTTGCGGTCGTCGCACTCCTCGGTGCTGCGGTCGAGCAGCCCGTCGCCACAGCGGGGGAAGGTGCACAGCACGGTGCAGCCGTCGTCGTTCTCGGGGTTGCCGTCGTCGCACTCCTCGCCCGGCTCGACGGTGCCGTTGCCGCATCCGATGTCCTGGCCCGCGCAGGCGTGGGACAGCACGGCGAGCGACCCGCCGGCCGCCAGCGCCGCCAGGCCCGAGAGCCACAGCCACCGTCGCCGAATCGACCGCCTGCCGAGGAAACCGCCGTGCAACACCGCACTCCTCCGTCGCAGGGAACCTAGCAGATCCGCGCCGTGCGGGCCAGCGGCGCCAGCTCGCCTCCACAGGCGAAGGGCGGTCGAGCGCGAGCGCGAGCGCGAGCGCAGAGGCGGGGGGACCACGTCGACGTTGCCGCGGGGCCGCGGCGTGCCCTAGGATGCGCGCCATGGATTCCACGCGCACGGCCGAGCTGCTCCGCTCCACCGCCGCCGAGATCGCCAAGGCCTACGTCGGACCGCCCGAGGTCCTGCAGCAGCTGCTGGTCGCCCTGCTGGCGCGCGGCCACGTGCTGATCGAAGGGGTCCCCGGCATCGCCAAGACCACCCTGGCCCGCGCCTTCGCCGCCGCACTCGAGCTGCGTTTCTCGCGGATCCAGTTCACCGCCGACCTGCTGCCGTCGGACATCGTCGGCACCCACGTCTACAACCCCAAGGACGGCTCGTTCCAGCTCCACGAAGGTCCGATCTTCGCCCAGCTCGTGCTGGGCGACGAGATCAACCGCGCCCCCGCCAAGACCCAGTCGGCGATGCTCGAGGCGATGCAGGAGGGCCAGGTGACCATCGAGGGAGTCACGCGGGAGCTGCCGCGCCCGTTCCTCGTCGTCGCCACCCAGAACCCCGTGGAGACCGAGGGGACGTTCCCGCTCCCCGAGGCGCAACTCGACCGGTTCCTGCTGCGCGTCGATCTGGACTACCCGTCGCTGGAGGACGAGGTCACGATGCTGGCGCGCTACGGCGGGCGACCGCCGGAAGTGACGCGGTGCATGAGCGCGGCGGAGGTGCTGGAGCTGCAGGAGTCGGCAGCCGCGGTGCACGTCGAGCCGGACCTGCAGGTCTACGTGGCGGCGCTGGCTCGCCGGCTGCGCGACGACGAAGCGCTGGTGCTCGGGCCGTCCCCCCGCGCCGCCCTCAACCTGCTGCAGGCCGCCAAGGCGCTGGCGCTGCTCGGGGGCCGCGACTACGTGCTCCCCGAGGCCGCCGCGGCGCTGGCCCGGCCGGTATTCCGCCACCGGCTGCTCCCGACCCCGGACGCGGCGGCGGAGGGGTTCAAGCCGGACGCGCGGATCGAGCGGGCACTGGCCGAGGTGCCGCACCGGCCGCGACCGCGGGCACCCGCGGAGCGACGCGGCGCCTAGGCGCGGCGGCACCGGGATGCGATGCGACTGACGCTGTCGGTGGGGGGCATCCTGGCGGTCATCCTGGCCGCGCTGCTGCTGGGTTTCGGCCTGCTGGCCGTGTCGCCCACGCTGCTGTTTTTGGCCGCCTGCGCCGCGCTGCCGCCGACGGTCGATGCCCTGCTCGGCATCGCCGCCCCGGCACGGTTCCGCGAAGGACAGCTGCGGCTGGGCTGGCGGCCGCTGGTCCCCGGCCGGCGGCTCGAGGCGGGACGCCCCGTGGAGCTGGAGCTGACCGTGCGCAACCCGTCCGGACTCACGCTCCCGATCGACCGCGCCGACGTCTTCGCCGGCGGCCGGATCGCCACCGACCGCCGCTCGTTCCGCCTGCCGTCGCTGCCGCCGGGCCGCGAGCTGCGGCACGTGCTGCGGGTCACGCCGCTGGCGCCGGGGACGATGGTGCTCCACGGACTGCTGCTGTGGATCGCCACGCCGCTCGGCTTCTTCCGCCACCGCTTGTACTTCCCGACGCCGCTGCGGCTGCGGGTGGTGCCGCGCGCGTTCGCCGCGCGGCTGCCGCGGCCGTCCGGGGCGCGCACCGACGTGCGGGGCCCCCTGCCCCGCCTGCGCGCGCCGGGCCTGG
>CAZMRP010000324.1:0-6235 GCA_964568275.1 uncultured Myxococcales bacterium | reverse complement strand
TCCTGGCGCAGCGGTACCGGGAGCGGGAGGACTGGCGGGCGTTGCACGACCTGTACGGCGCGGCGGTGGAGGCGACGTGGGATCCGGACCGGCGGCTGGAGTGGACGCGGGAGGTGGCGGAGATCGCGGGGGAGCGGCTGCGTTCGATCGACCTGACGATTGCGGCGTGGGAGCGGCTGTGGCGGTTGGGGGACGGCGCGGACGTGGCGGTGCGCGAGCTGTCGGACGTCTACCGCAAGGCGCGGCGGTGGGACCGGCTGGCGAAGTTCCTGTCGGAGCAGGCGGAGCAGCGGGAGGGCGCGGCGCGGGTGGTGGCGTGGCGGGAGCTGGCGGAGGCGTACCTGTCGGGTCTGCGGGAGCACGAGCAGGCGGCGGAGGTGCTGCAGAAGATCCTGGCGGACAACGGGGACGACGTGATCGCGCTGTTGGGGATGGCGCGGGTATTGGCGCGGCGGAAGGACTGGCCGGCGCTGGCGGCGTTGGGCTCGCGGCCGTTGGACCACGTGCAGCGTCCGGCGGCGTTGGACTTCCGTCGGCTGGTGGCGGACGCGCTGTGGCAGAACGGGGAGCTGGACACGTCGATCGCGATCCACGAGCTGGTGTTGAAGCTGGACGCGGAGGATCCGGACGCCTTGCGGGCGAAGGAGGAGTACTTCGCGCGGACGGGCAAGCACGAGGCGTTGGTGAAGTTCCTGGCGGCGCGGGCGGAGGCGGCGGCGGAGGAGGCGACGCGGGCGGAGCTGTTGGCGCGGGCGGCGCGGCTGGCGGAGCGGGAGCTGGACAACGCGCGCGAGGCGGTGGCGTTGTGGGAGCGTCGTTCCAAGCTGGGCACGGGTCGGCTGGAGACGTTCCAGGCGTTGGCGGAGCTGTACGAGCGGCTGGGTGAGCCGGAGGGTGTGGGGCGGGCGCTGGAGGGGCAGCTCGGGCTGACGCGGCGTCCGGCGACGCGGATCGAGTTGTTGCGGCGGATGGGGGAGCACTACGCGCACCGGCTGGCGGACGACACGCGGGCGGAGGCGTGCTGGAAGGACGTGCTGTCGTTCCTGCCGGACGACGCGAAGACGCGGGACGAGTTGATCGCGTTGTTGCGGCGGCGGGGGGACTTCGAGGCGTTGGACCGCATCCTGGCGGCGCAGGCGGCGCGGGCGGCGGACGCGGGGACGGCGCTGGAGTTCTGGCGGGCGGCGGCGCAGAACATCGAGCAGAACGTGTACGACCCGAAGCGGGCGGTGCGGGCGTGGTGGCGGGTGTTGGACCTGACGCCGAGCGACGCGGCGATGCTGCACGGGTTCGCGGGGCACTACCGGAACCTCGGGGCAACGCGCGAGTTGATCGCGGCGTTGGAGGCGGAGCTGCGGGCGACGCCGGAGGAGGCGGCGCGGCTGCCGCTGGGGTTGGAGCTGGCGCGGTTGTGGGAGCAGGAGAACGGGCCGGCGGGGGCGATGGCGGCGTACGAGCGGCTGTTGCGGTGGAGCCCGACGGAGGCGCAGGGGCTGGAGGCGGTGGCGCGGCTGCGGGGTGCGGCGGAGGCGGGGACGGCGATCGGGGCCTTCGACGTGGCGGCGGCGTCGGTGGAGGCGTCGGCGGTCGCGGAGCGGATCGCGTTGTTGCGGCAGGGGCTGGCGCTGCTGCCGGCGGAGGACAAGCTCGGTCGGTTCTACGGCCTGCGACGGATCCTGTGGCTCTCGGGTCGCGACGGGCAGGTGCTGGAGGAGGTGGTGCGGGCCGCGGGCGACGCGAAGGCGTGGAAGGACCTGGCGGCGGTGTACCTCGAGCTGGCGGCGGGTGCGGAGGACGCGGAGGTGCGGTCGGAGCACCAGCGCCGGCTGGCGGCGGTGTACGAGCAGCACGAGCAGGACCTAGTGCGGGCGTTCCTGGTGTTGCAGTCCACGGGGCTGCACCCGGTGCGGGACGGCCGGCAGCTGGAGGAGCTGGCGCGGCTGGCGGAGGCGACGGGGCGGCACGAGGACCTGTTGGCGCTGCTGGACGTGGCGGCGCGGGCGGGAGCGGAGCCGGCGGCGCGGCGGGACGCGTTGCGTCGTCGCGCGGGGGTGTGCGAGAGCCGGCTGCAGGATCCGGAGCGGGCGTTCCACGAATGGACGCGGGTGTTGGGATTGGACGCGCGGGACGGCGAGGCGTTGGACAACGCGCGCCGGCTGGCGGCGGCGAAGGGGCTGTGGCGGCAGCTCGACGCGTTGTACGCGGAGCTGTGGGACCGTGCGACGTCGGTGGAGGAGCGGATCGGGCTGGCGCGGTCGCGGCATGCGTTGCACGCGGAGCAGTTGCAGGACGCGTCGGGGGCGCTGGACCAGCTGCTGGTGATCTACCGGCTGGACCCGGGCCAGGCGGGGCTGGTCGACCAGCTGCAGGCGGCGGCGGACGCGCTGGGGGCGTGGGGCCGGGTGCTGCCGGTGGTGGAGGCGCGGGTGCGTGCGGCGGGGTCGGAGGCGGACCCGGACGAGCTGTGCCGGGTGGCGGCGCTGCAGGAGGAGAAGCGGCAGGACCTGGAGCGGGCGTTCGAGCTGTACGCGGAGGCGTTCGTGCTGCGGCCGGGCCGGGTGGAGCTGCGGGAGACGCTGGAGCGGCTGGCGCAGGCGACGGGGCGGTGGGACTGGCTGGCGTTCGCGTTCCGGCTGGCGGCGGCGCGGACGGAGGACCACGAGCAGGCGATCGGGTTGTACCGGCGGTTGACGGCGGTGTACGGCGAGCCGTTGCAGCGGCCGGGCGAGGCGCTGGACGCGCACCAGCGGATCCTGCAGTTGCAGCCGGCGGCGTTGGATTCGCTGGAGGTATTGATCGACCACCACCGGGGGGCGGGCAACTGGCGCGAGCTGCGGGACCGTTTGCAGCAGTGGATCGAGCACGGTCCCGCGGAGGGCGGGGCGCGGGTACCGCGGTGGCTGGAGATCGCGCGGTTGTCGCGGGAGCATCTGGCGGACCCGGAGACGGCGCTGGCGGCGTACGCGCAGGTGCTGGAGGCGGAGCCGGCGAACGAGGAGGCGGCGCAGGGGGTGCGTTCGTTGACGGAGGGACCGATCGAGCCGCCGCTGGAGCTGCGGCGGCTGCGGTTGGAGTTGGGGCGGGCGACGCCGGAGCGGCGCGCGGAGATCCTGTTGACCTGCGCGCGGATCCAGGAGGAGCAGCTGGACGACCCGCCGGGAGCGATCGCGACGTTGCGGGAGCTGGTGGCGGAGACGGGACCGGGGGGCCCGGCGTTCGAGCCGCTGTCGCGGTTGTTGCGGGAGCAGCAGTCGTGGCTCGAGCTGATCGACCTGCTGGAGGCGCGGGCGGGGTCGCTGGGGGAGACGGCGGCGCGGCTCGAGGCGTTGGAGGGGACGATCCAGGTGGCGCACGAGCACGCGGAGGTGGCGACGCCGGAGCTGCGGGAGCGGTTGTACCGCAAGCTGCTGGCGGACCGTCCGGGGGACATGGAGGTGCGGCGGCAGCTGTTGTCGGTGTACCGTGACGCGGGACGGCAGGCGGAGCTGGCGGAGGCGTTGCGGGAGACGTTGGCGCAGTTCCCGGCGGGGAGCACGGACAACGAGCGGCAGTGGCTGGAGTCGCAGTTGATCCGGGGTCTGGACCGGGGTTTGGAACAGCTGGCGGACGCGGAGGCAATGCTCAACGAGCGGTTGAAGCGGGCGCCGGACGACGAGGACGCGTTGTTGCACCTGGCGTCGATCAAGTTGCGGCGGGGGGACTTCGCGGGGTGGCTGGGTCTGCGGCAGAAGCACGCGCGCAAGCTGCCGGCGGGGCAGGCGGCGTTGTCGTTCTGCCATCTGGCGGAGGCGTGCGACGAGACGCCGAAGCACGAGACGAAGGTCGCGGCGTTCTACCGCGAGGCGCGGACGCTGGACGGCGGTTGCGTGCCGGCGACGAAGGCGTTGCAGGCGATTGGGCGGCGGACGAAGAGCTGGCGGGAGGCGGCGGCGCTGCTGCCGGAGGCGGGGGAGAAGGCGCTGGGGTGGGCGGCGCGGGCGGCGAAGCTGACGGAGCTGGGGGACGGGGCGAAGGACGACCCGCCGGCGGCGCAGGGCTGGTACCAGCGGGCGGTGTCGGTGGACCCGGACCACTATGCGGCGTGGGACGCGTTGGCGCGGCTGGCGGCGGACCGTGGGGACCACGCGGGGGCGTTGCACGCCCAGCGGCGGGCGTTGGCGGCGTTCGAGCGGTCGGTATCGCCGGAGCCGTCGCGGCTGGGCGAGCACGCGCGGCGGATCCAGCAGATCGCGGCGGAGCTGTCGGCGCTGGGGGAGACGGAGGCGGCGGCGGACCTGTCGTTCCGGGCGTGGCGGCTGGTGCCGTCCTACGCGCCGGCGGCGCTGGCGGTGGCGGAGCGGCAGCTGGAGCGGGGGGAGCACGACGCGGCGTTCGCGATCTTCGACCGGGTGCTCAGGGACAAGAGCCATCCGCTGGACGACGCGGACCGGTTGCACGCGACGTTCCGGCGCGGGGCGTTGTTGGCGAAGCTGGGGCGGGCCGACGACGCGGTGACGGACCTGCGGGAGGGGTTGCGGATCGACGCGCTGCACTCGGGTTTGTTGAACGCGATGGCGGACGTGCTGGCGGACCGCGGGCGGGTAGCGGCGGCGGTGCAGCACTGCATCCAGGCGTCGCTGGTGGCGCACGAGTCGGCGCAGCGCAGCGTGCTCTACGGGCGGCTGGGCCGGCTGTGGGAGGACCGGCTGGACCGCAAGGACGAGGCGGGGGCGTGCTACGACCTGGCGATCGCCAACGGCGGGGAGGAGCACGACCTGATGGTGCGGGCGTTGCGGCACTACCGTCGTTCGGGGATGTCGGAGCGGGCGTTGGAGGTGATCGAGCGGCTGCTGCCGGCGACGACGGACGCGCGGGAGCTGGCCGAGTTGTGGACGGAGCGCGGCGGCGCGTTGGCGGCGAGCGACGAGGAGCAGGCGATCGAGGCGTTCGACATGGCGTTGTCGTACGACCCGGGGAACCAGACGGCGGTCACGGGGCTGGCGTCGATCCTGGAGCGGCGGGGCGACTGGGAGCAGCTGCTGCAGATCTACGAGGCGCGGGCGGACCAGGGGACGCCGGAGGAGCGGGCGTTCGCGCTGCGGAATCTGGCGGAGATCGCGCGCGACCGGCTGAAGGACGACGAGCGGGCGGAGCGGTACGTGCGGACGGCGGTGGAGCTGGCGCCGACGCGGCAGGACTTCGAGCTGCTGTTGCGGATCTACGGGGACGACCCGAGCCGGCTGGAGGGGCGGCAGGAGGCGTTGGCCGGTCTGATCGGGTTGAGCGACGAGCGGCTGCCGCTGGTGATCGACCTGGGCAAGACGCTGGCGGCGGCGGGGCTGCGGCGGCAGGCGTGGTGTCTGCTGTCGCCGCTGGCCTACGTATCCTCGGCGGAGAGCGGTCTGAAGCAGCTGATGTTGGAGCTGCGCAAGCAGTTCGAGAAGTCCGAGAACATCGACTCGCTGACGTCGGAGACGCAGTACCACGTGCGGCACCCCGACCTGGCGCCGGGGCTGCTGGAGGTCTTCGTCCGGCTGGACGAGCTGCTGCCGTTGGGTCCGGGGGCGCCGCAGGACGCGGGGGCGACGGGGGTCGGGCAGCTCGACCCGCGCACGCCGGTGGGCAAGGCGTTCGCGGGCATCGCGGAGCGGCTGGGGATCGCGGAGCCGACGCTGCTGCGGGCGCAGGAGCTGCCGCGTTCGTTCCACGTGCTGGACACGGAGACGCCGCAGGTGGTGGTGCGTTCCGAGCTGTTCCAGCTGCTGCAGCCGGCGGAGACGAACTTCCTGTTGACGACGGTGCTGGAGTCGACGCGGCCCGGTCTGCGGCTGATCCTGTCGCTGGAGGCGGAGCAGCTGCGGGGCCTGGTGGCGGCGCTGTTCACGCTGACGGGTCTGGCGCCGGAGAGCGCGGCGGGGGCGCCGTGGGTGGAGAGGCTGCGGGACGCGGCGGCGGGCGAGCTGGACGGCTGGAAGACGCTGCTCGAGCCGTTGGCGGCGTCGTTCGCCGCGGGGACGCCGCTGGCCGACCGGCTGGCGCTCGGGGCGGCGGAGACGGCGCGGCGGGTCGGGCTGGTGGCGGGCGGCGAGCTGCGGTTCGTGGCGCGGATGATGACGCGCCTCGAGCCCGAGCTGCCGAAGCTTCAGATGTCGGGCAAGCTGCCGGAGCTGGAGGAGTTCTTCGCGCAGGCGCCGTCGGTGCTGTCGTTGTTGTCGTTCGCGGCGACGCCGATCTTCGGCAAGGTGCTGGGCGAGTA
>CAZMRP010000323.1:0-6245 GCA_964568275.1 uncultured Myxococcales bacterium | reverse complement strand
CCCGGCCTGCCCAAGACCCGCTCGGGCAAGATCATGCGCCGCATCCTGCGCAAGATCGCCGAGGGCGAGATCAAGGAACTCGGCGACACCACGACCCTCGCCGACCCGACCGTGGTCGACGACCTGCTGAAGCACCGCCAGTAGCCGACCGGCCGGCACGCGCCGGCCGCTGCCCGCCCAAGCCGGGGAGAGACCGACGACGCCTGCCGCCGCACGACGGGCGTCCGTCGCCCCTCGTCCCGCGGGCGCGGGCGACTCCCTCGGCTTCCTCGCCTCCCCGCGCCGCGATAGGATGCGCCCCGGAGGTGCGACGTGGCCGAACGGACCGACTGCGTGTTCTGCCGGATCGTGCGGGGCGAGGCGCCCGCGCACGTGGTGGCCGAAAGCCCGTTGTCCCTGGCGCTGCTCGACGTGCAGCCGCTGGCCGCGGGTCACTGTCTGGTGATCCCGCGGCGCCACGAGGTCTGGTGGCACGACCTGACGGCGGAGGAGACCGCGGACCTGTTCGGGCTGGCGCGGCGGGTGGCCCGCCGGCTCAAGCGCGTCTACGCGCCGGACTTCGTCGCGACCTACGCACGCGGCCGCCGCATTCCGCACGTCCACCTGTTCCTGGTGCCGTCCTTCGCCGGCGATCCGCTCGACCGACACTTCAACGCGCTCGAGGGGTGGCAGGAGGGGGCCGGCGCCCTGGTCGCGCTGGCCGACCCGGCGCGGCGGGCCGAGGTCGCCGCGCGGCTGCAGGCCGAGCCGGACGAGGAGGCGTCGTGATGCGCGCGCTGCCGATCCGCTACGTCGACCCGGTCTACCGGCCCCCGAGCGAGGCGTGGTCGCTGATCTTCCAGGTGACGCTCGGCTGTTCCAACCTGAAGACGAAGCGCGACCCCGACTCGCCCACCGGCTACCGCGTGCAGGGCGGCTGCGCGTTCTGCGTGGCCTACCAGACCAAGCCGTTCCGCGCGCGGCCCGAGGCCGAGGTGCTGGCGGAGATTGACGCGGCGGGCGCGGCGGTGGGCGGCCGCGTGGAGCGCGTGTTCCTCGCGGACGGCGACGCGCTGGTGTTGTCCACCGACCGGCTGCTGCGGATCCTCGAGCGGCTCTACGCGCGGTTCCCGAAGCTGCAGCGGGTGACCTGCTACGCCTCGCCGCAGAACCTGCTGCACAAGACGGTGGACGAGTTGCGGCGGCTGCGCGAGGCGGGACTGACGATGCTCTACGTCGGCATCGAGTCGGGCGACGACGAGGTGCTCGTGCGGATCGACAAGGGGGCGACGGCCGCGCAGATGATCGAGGGGTGCGGCAAGGCGAAGCAGGCGGGGCTGGCCCAGTCGCTGACGGTGATCCTCGGGCTGGCGGGACCGGAACCGGAGCGCTCGCGCCGGCACGCCGAAGCGACGGGCCGGGTGCTCGACGCCATCGCGCCGGAGTACGCCTCGGCCCTGACCCTGATGCTCGAGCAGCGGGTGCCGTCGTTCGCCGAGCAGGTGGGGGATCCGGACTGGCGCGAGCTGACGCCGGCGGAGGCGTTGCAGGAGATCCGCTGGCTGCTCGCCGTGATCGACGCCGACGGGATCGAGTTCCGCTCGAACCACGCCTCCAACTGGCTGGCGCTCAAGGGGCGGCTGCGGGACGACAAGGACCGGCTGCTGCGGCAGATCGACGCGGCGTTGCGCGACCCGCGGCTGTTGCGCTCCGAGTTCCTGCGCGCGCTGTAGTCGGCCGGACGACGGCCGGCGCTCCGCGACCCTAGGCGGTGGCGGCCGCGCGGCACGCGCGGCGCACGACGGCGCGCGGGCGATCCGGGTCCGTGAGGAACGCGGTCAGGTCGCGGCTGAAGCGCTGCGGATGGTCGAGGTGCGGGTAGTGGCCGCAGCCCTCGTAACGCGTCAGCGAGACGCCCTCGGTCCGCGCCAGCAGCGCCTTCCCCTGCCGGAAGGGGATGATCGGATCCTCCGTGCCCCAGAACAGCGCGAGCGGCGGCAGGTCGGCCACCTCGTGCACCCGGTCCATGGTCTGGACGAACTGCCCGAAGAAGTTGATCACCGCCTCGAGGGAGCGCTGGAAGGCGACCTCGGTCCCCGGAATGCGGCTCCACTCGACGAACCGCTCGACCTCCTCCGGCTCCATGTGGCCGAAGGTCGTCGAGGTCAGCCGCAGCGCGGTCGGGACGAGGTGGCGCAGCGCCCACGGCGTCAGCCGCGGACCGAGCACGGGGAGGGACGCCAGGCGCATCTCGAGCGAGACGCGGCGCCCGAGCCCTCCGGCGGAGACGAGGGCCAGCCGGTCGACCCGGCCGCGCTGCTCGAGCAGCATCCACTGGGCGACGCCGGCGCCGTAGGAGTGGCCGCAGACGTGCGCCGACGCCACGCCGATCGACTCCATCCAGCACGCCAGCACCTCGGAGTGCCACGACAGGGAATACGAGGCGTCCGGACGTCCCGAGAACCCGCAGCCGGGCAGGTCGGGCATCAGCAGGCGGAAGTGCCGCGCCAGGTGCGCCGCCGCGCGGCGCCAGGTGCGGTGGGAGTCCATCAGCCCGTGGAGCAGCACGAGCGGGGGCCCGTCCCCCAACTCGCCCCAGGCGATCGTCGTGCCGTGCACGGCGGTCTCGTGCGCTTCGCCCAGCATGTCCAGGCGGCCGCTGCGGACCGACGAATGAATGGGGGGTGTTGACATGTCTCACGCGCGCGGTCGGCTAGAACCAGTAGCGCAGGCCGACGCCGCCTTCAATGAAGAAGCCGATCCCGGGCAGCAGGCCGAGGGCGGGGGCGAGCTCGAGGAACAGATCCAGCGGCACCGGGTTGAACTGGAACGAGACGCCGAACGGGACGCGCACGCCGAGGCCGAACCGGCGGTCACCCCAGTAGGTGGAGGTCCCCCAGTATCGATCGTAGCGGTCCCAGTCGGGCCCGTACCAGAAGGCGAACGTCGGTCCGACCCCGATGTACAGCGGCAGGTCGAACACCGGGTGGTTGGTCAGCATGAAGTGGAACAGGTAGTCGGCGTGGATGTGGACCGAGTGGCCGGCGAACCAGCCGGCGCCGACCGCGAAGTCGATGGCGTGTTCGGAGTTGATGTACCACTTCCCGGACAGGCCGGTCGGGTCCCCCAGGATGATCCCGAGGCCGAACGGCCGGCCCGAGCCGATGTCGGAGGCTTGGGCGGGCCGTGCGGAAGCGAACGACAAGGCCGCGAGGAGCAGGGCGGCGGAAAAGACCGATCTTCGGCCGATCTTGCTCTTCACCATCATGCGGCCCTCCTTCCGGCGGCCGTACTTCCCATTGTCGGCTGGCCCGCGGTCCTTACCGGCCGGCCGGTTCGGCGGGGAGTATAGGCATGATGGCGCGGGTGGCAACCGAGGCATGGGGCGGGCAGCGCCCGGGATTTTCTGCCGTCGTCGGGTCCGTCAGATCGGGGCGGGGAGCGCGCGCCGGAGCAATTCGGCGCAGGCGGCGAGGCGGTACCAGGCGGTGGAGCGCACGTCGTCGATCGGCTTGATGTCCCGGGCCAGGGCGGCGCAGGCACGGCCGATGGCGTCGGCGGTCGGCAACGTGCCCTCGAGCGCCCGTTCGGCCTCGCGGGCGCGCACCACGGTGGGGGCCACGGCGCCGCAGGCGATGCGGACGTCGCGCAGGACGCCCGAGGTGGAGCGGGCGCGGAAGGCCAGCGAGACTTTGGCGCAGGCCAGGGCGCGGCGCTGGCCGAGTTTCAGATAGCGCTGCAGTTCGTCGGCCCGCGGCCGCGCGAAGCGGATCTCGGTCAGAATCTCGTCGGGCCGGATGCGAGTCTGCTTGGGCCCCGTCGCAAACTCGTCGATCCCCACGGGACGGAGGCCGGCGCGGGAGACGAGCACGAGGGTGGCGTCGAGGACGTACAGCGGCGGGACGAGGTCGGCGGAGGGCGAGGCGTTGACGATGTTGCCGCCGATCGTGCCGCGCCGGCGGATCTGCACCGAACCGACCTCGGCGGCCGCTGCGGCCAGCGCCGGGGCCACGCGGCGCAGGAACATCGAGCGGGCCAGCTCCTCGTGGGTCGTCATCGAGCCGATCACGATCTGGTCCGGCTCCTCGCGCACGCCGTGCAGCTCGATGCAGCGGCCGAGGCCGATGAGCGAGCGGGTGGTCTCGAGGCCGTCCTTCAGGCGGATCACCAGGTCGGTGCCGCCGGCGAGGACGCGGGCGCGCTCCTGGCGCACGGCCAGCGCTTCGACGGCCTCCTGGATCGTGGCGGGCCTGAGGAATTCCATGGGTCGCCTCCTCGATGCGCCGGGCGGCTAGCCCTTGCGCTCCCGGGCCGCCGCGCGGATCGCCTCGACGATCCGCACGTACCCGGTGCAGCGGCAGAGGTTGCCGGCGATCGCGCGCCGGATCGCGGCCTCGTCCGGCTCGCCGTGCTCGTCGAGCAACGCCTTGGTCGAGAGCACGAGGCCCGGCGTGCAGAACCCGCACTGGATCGCCCCGTGGTCCACGAACGCCTGCTGGATCGGGTGCAGCTTGCCGTCCTGCGCCAGCCCCTCGATCGTGGTGACCGCGCAGCCCACGGCCGCGCCCGCCAGCACCAGGCAGGCGTTGACCGGGCGGCCGTCGAGCAGCACGGTGCACGCGCCGCACTCGCCCTTGCCGCAGCCCTCCTTGGTCCCGGTGAGCCGCAGCCGTTCGCGCAGCACGAAGAGCAGCGTCTCGTCGGGCGACGCCCGCACCTTGTGTTCCGCGCCGTTGACCGTCAGCACCAGGTCGGCGGCCGTGGCGGGATGCAGCGGGATCGTGGTCACGGCCGACGCACGGTACTCGCCGCCGGGCCGGACGGTGTCGCCCAGGTCCACGGGCGGGACGGAGAGCGGACGGGCCGTCGTGGGGATGCCGCAGGCTGACGGTTGCGGCGCCCCGTCCGCACCCGCCGCGCGGCTGCGCAGCAGCCCGAGCACCCGTTCGGGCGTCGCCGGAATCTCCATCGGTCGCGCGCCGATGGCATCGGCGATGGCGTTGACGACCGCCGGGGCCACGCCCATCAGCGGCTGTTCGGCGAACCCCTTGGCGCCGAACGGTCCGCCGGGGTACTCGGCCTCGACCACCAGCGGCACGAGGCGCGGGGCGTCGAGCGCGGTGGGGATGATGTAGGTGCCGAGGTTCGGATTGAGCACGATGCCGTGCGGTGCGAGGACCTCCTCGCACACCGCGTAGCCCATCCCCTGGAGCGACCCGCCTTCGATCTGCGCCTCGACGCCCGACGGCGAGATCGCGCGGCCGACGTCGTGGGCGGCGACGATGCGCTTGACGTCGACCTGGCCGGTGGCGGTATCCACCTCGACGTCGGCGACCACCGCGGCGAAGGCGTAGACCTCGTACGCGTCGCCCTGGCCGGTGTCGGGGTTCCAGGTGTTGTCGGGGCCGGCGTGGTGGCCCATGTGGGCCAACGGCAGCCGCCGCGCGGCGCACTCGGCGACCACCTCGCCGATCGTCAGCTTCTTCTCTCCCGCGGCGGCGAAGCCGCCGGCGAGCGTCACGTCGTCGGGCTTGGCGCCGAGCTTCTCGGCCGCCACGCGCAGCAGCATCTCGCGCAGCGGCCGGCAGGCGTGGCGGATCGCGTTGCCGGAGACGGTGGTGGCGCGCGAGGCGACGGTCGGGCCGCTGTCGGGGACGCGGCTGGTGTCGGTGGGCAGGAGCCGCACGTCGTCGGGCAGCACGCCGAGGTCCTCGGCGGCGATCTGGGCCAGCACGGTCAGCATCCCCTGGCCCATCTCGGTGGTGCCGACGGCGACGGAGACCGAGGCGTCCTCGTGGAGCTGGACGAAGGCGCCGGCGCGGTCGAGCCGCTTGCCGCCGGCGCCGAGACCGGAGCCGTAGTAGACGACGGCGAGGCCGTGGCCCGCCTTGCGTCCGGCGCCGGCGCGACCTTCCGTGCCGCCCGGCAGCGTGGAGCGCTCGTCGTCGGGACGCGGCGCGAGGCTCGGCTTGCCGTTCCACTCGGCGGCCTTGAGCGCCCGTTCGAGCACGTCGTCGGCGCCGACGGAGTCGGTGAGCAGCTGGCCGGTGACGGTGGCGTCGCCGGGGCGCAGCAGGTTGCGGCGCCGCAGCTCGGCCGGGTCGAGGCCGAGCTGGGCGGCGAGGCGGTCCATCTGCGACTCGGCCGCGAACAGCACCTGCGGCGAGCCGAAGCCGCGGAACGCGCCGCAGGGCAGCCGATGGGTGGCCACCGCGCGGCCGTCGACGCTCACGTTGGGGCAGCGGTACGGGCCGACGGCGTGGACC
>CAZMRP010000322.1:0-6294 GCA_964568275.1 uncultured Myxococcales bacterium | reverse complement strand
GGAGCGGGCGGCGGCGGCGTTCGGTGCGGCGCGGAGGCTGGCTCCGCAGGACCCCGGGGTGGCGTTCGCGCTGGCCGGCACGCTGGCCGACCTCGGGCGTTGGGCCGAGGCGGACGCGGCGTTGGAGGCGGCGTTCGAGCTGGAGCCGCTGCTGGCGGACCAAGCGGAGTTCGAGGCGTTGCGGCAGCGGATCCTGGCCGAGCTGCCGCAGTAGCGTTGCGGCGTCAGGGCGCGGTTTCGGGGGCGCGGCGCGGGCCGCCGAGCGACGGCAGGGCGCGGTGGGCGAGGATGCCGATCAGGGCGCCGAGGGTTGGGCGGTCGAGGGTGATCTGGAGTCGCAGCAGCGTGTCGAGCCGTTCGAGTTGCGCTTCGTCGAACACGCGGTAGACCGACCCGGCGGACACGCCGGGTTCCTGGAGCACGAGGCGGCGGAGGGAGGACAGCACGCCGTCGAGGGCGGCCTCGAGGCGGGCGACGGCGCCGCTGCCGCGGGCGCGGACGAGGGTCACGACGTCGGCCTGCATCAGCTCGAGGCGCAGCAGCATGGCGAACTGGTCGGCGTCGTCGATCAGCGGGAGGGATTCGGCGCCGAGGGCGGCGAGCTGGGCGAAGTCGGCATAGAGTTTCAGGTCGCCCTGGCGCAGCCGCGGGAGCAGCTCGTTGCCGGTGGGGTCCGGGGAGAGGCGGGGCGGTCGCAGGGCGGTGCGGCGCACGGCGTCGATGGTGGCGGCCAGGCCGAGCGCTCGGCGGTTGGGACCGAGGCGGGCCAGGACGACGGCGCCGGAGAGGCCGAGTTGGAAGGCCTGGCCGGGGGGCGGGTCGATTTCGGTGCCGGGGGCGGGGGAGGCGCCGAAGGCGGCGAGGCAGGTGGCGAGGGTGGAGGGGTCGAGGGGGGCGTCGACGATGGCGACCCAACCGTCGGCGGTGCCGCCGATCCAGGCGTAGGTGACGACGGAGGCGGTGCGGGCCAGTTGTTCGACGCAGGTGGTGGCGGCCGTGGCGTCGTCGGACATCGCGGCGAGGAAGGCGCCGGCGGCGAGGGACAGCATCGGGTCGGAGAACAGCGCGGGCGGATGGGCCTGGACGAGGAGCTGGACCGGTTCGGGGAGGAGGGCGAGGTGTTCGTCGCCGATCGACGGCAGCACGTGGGCGACGATCGGCGCATCCGGCGAGCCTTCGGCGTTCCGGTCGGCGCCCGACTTGCAGGCCACCAGCGCGAGCAGCGCCAGCCACGATCCCCGAGCTTTCATTCCATCCATCCGCTCATCGCCCGACGGCCGACAGGGTGTACCGCATCCGGCGGGTTCCGCCAAGAGTCGGTCGTCGGGGGGCCTGGGCGTCACCCGTCGCGCCGGGGGTCCTACGGGCCCAGTTCCTTGCGGCAGACTTCCACCAGGTACGGGTCGGCGGTGGCGGCGAGTCGGCGGGCGTCGCGGCAGATCGGGCTGTCTTCGCCGTGGCGCGCGCAGTCGCGTTCGGCCAGCCTGAGGCACGGCTAGCGTTCGCCGAAGACGGCCAGCGCGGCGGCGAGGAGGGCGAGGAGGGCGAGGGTGGCGCGCAGGGTCGGCACGGGGAGAGTATAGCGTCGGCACCGCTTGAAGTTGGAGCGGAATTGTGGAAGCCTACGGGCGATGCCGGGCTCACGGGACCGTCTCGACCACGACGACGCGACGCAGGTCATCCAGGCCGAGCCCGTGATCGTGCCGCGGACGCTGAAGGAGTTCCTGCTGCTGATCCACGTCGGCACGGGGAGCGAGAACTCCGATCCGAAGGAGATCGGCCGGCGGTTCGACCTGGACAAGGACTCGATCCTGATCGGCCGCGGTCCGGACAACGACATCGTGTTGGACCTCGACACCGTCTCGCGGCGCCACGCGCGGATCGACCGCAAGGGCGGGCGGACGATGTTGACGGACCTGCAGAGCACGAACGGGACGTACATCGACGAGCGGCGGATTCCGCCGTACACGCCGCAGGAGATGCCGCGGCCGGCGCGGATGATGATCGGCCGGGCGATCTTCAAGTACCAGGCGGGTGACGACCTCGACCTGCAGTACACCGAGGAAATCTACCAGCTCAAGATCACGGACGGCCTCACCGGCCTGCCGAACCGACGGCGGCTGATGGAGGTGCTGCAGGGGGAGATCCCGCGGGCCCGGCGTTACCACCGCGAGCTGGCGCTGGTGATGATGGACATCGACCACTTCAAGCGCATCAACGATACGCTCGGGCACCTGGCGGGCGACCACGTGTTGCGCGAGCTGGCCAACGTCGTCTCGATGCACGTGCGGCAGGGCGAGCTGTTCGCGCGGTACGGCGGCGAGGAGTTCGTGCTGGTGCTGCCGGAGACCGGGAAGGACCAGGCGGTGCAGGTGGCGGAGCGGCTGCGGCAGCGGGTCGAGGGGTGCACGTTCCAGTTTGCGGACCGGCGGATCCCGGTGACGGTCAGCCTGGGGGTCAGCGCGTTCGGCTCGGAGGAGATGGACGAGCAGGCGTTGATCGAGCAGGCCGATCGCAACCTCTACCGGGCCAAGGAATCGGGCCGCAACCGGGTCATCGGCTAGGTTTCCCCGTCCACGAGGGCGTCGCGGGCGCGTTCCAGCAGGGCGGCCACGTCTTCGGGGCTGTTCGCCTTCTGGGCGGCGACGCGGAAGGCGGCGGCGCCGCGGACGCCGCGGACGAGCCACAGCAGGTGTTTGCGCAGTTCCTTGATCGCGCGGGTCGGGCCGGCCCAGGCGACGTAGGCCTCGACGTATTCGCGGAAGATCGCCAGCCGTTCGGGGACGGGCGGCTCGTCGTCGACGCCGTCGGCCAGGGCGCGGAACAGCCACGGGCGGCCCATGGTGGCGCGGCCGACCATCACGCCGGCGCAGCCGGTCTCGCGGACCATCCGTTCGGCGTCGGCGTGGCAGCGGACGTCGCCGTTGCCGATGACGGGGATCGGGACGGCGGCGACGACGCGGGCGAGCAGCGACCAGTCGGCGCGGCCGCCGAACATCTGTTCCCGGGTGCGGGGGTGGAGGGTGAGCCAGGCGGCGCCGGCGTCGGCGAGGGCACGAGCGGTTTCGACGGCGTTGATCGACGCGTCGTCCCAGCCGGCGCGGATCTTGGCGGTGACGGGGGCCTTCACGGCGTTGACGACGGCGGCGACGGCGGCGGCGGCGGCGGCGGTGTGGCGGCCCAGGGCGCTGCCGGAGCCGGAGCCGACGACCTTGCGGGCGGGGCAGCCGAGGTTGACGTCGAGGGCGTCGGCGCCGGCGTCGACGGCGGCGCGGGCGCCCTCGGCGAGCACCTCGGGGGAGTTGCCGAAGATCTGCACGTGGAGCACGCGTTCGCCGGCGGCGCGTTCGAACGGCTTCTTCTTGCGCCAGGCGCGGCGGACGGTGAGGTGTTTGGCGGCGACCATCTCGGTGGTGGCGAGGCCGCAGCGTTGGGCGAGGCAGGCGGCGCGGAAGGGGGGCAGGGAGATCGCGGCCATCGGCGCCAGCACGGTGGCGGGCGCGATCTCGAACGGGCCCAGGCTCACGGTGGTGTCCGCGAAGCGCACGGGCGGATCCTGCGGTTTGGGGGTGGGAAGTCAAGCGTGACGGTCCGGGGAAGCCGGATCATGCCGGTGGCGGGCGGCCGGCGGCAGCGGCTGGTGTATCAGGCGGTTCGTCCACTAGACTGCGTCGGGGGCGACGGAGGTCGAAGCGGATGACGAGCGACGAGACCCCTCTCGAGCCGGAGCAGCAGCAGCCCCGCTCGAACGACCCCTCTTGGTCTCAAGCGGCGCGACTCGGGCGACTTGCGCCGGTCGTGCTGGTCGTCCTCGCCGCGCTGGTGTTCGTTCCGGGGCTGTTTGGCGAGTTCGTGTGGGACGATCTGGCGCTGATCCGGGGGAACGCCTACGTGCGTGACCTGTCGCGGCTGCCGGAGGCGCTCACCAATGACTTCTGGCACGTGTCGACCCTCGACCCGGGGGCCGAGGGCCACAACTTGTACTACCGCCCCGTCGTCACCCTGGCCTACGCGCTGCAGTTCCGCGCCTTCGGCGAGTCGCCGTTCGGCTACCATGCAGTGAACCTCGTTCTGCACCTGGCCTGCGTGCTGCTGGCATTCGCCTGGCTGAGGCGGCGTGCCGGCCCGGACCGGGCGGCCGTTGCGGCGGTGCTGCTCGGCGCGGCGCTGTTCGCGGTCCACGCGTCCCGGCCGGAGTCGGTGAGTTGGGTCTCCGGCTCCACCGACCTTTGGATGACCGCGCTCGTCCTTTTGGGACTGCAGCTTTGGGACCGGGTCGCCTCGCGCGTCTCGACGGCCGGAGCGGTGGCGTGCTTCGCTCTGGCCGTTCTTGCGAAGGAAACGGCGCTGGTGGTGCCGTTCGTGCTGCTCGCGGACGCCTGGCTGCTCCAGGAAGCGGGCGCGCAGCGCGCGCGTGCCGTCCGTCGAGCGTTGCTGCCCCTGCTGGGAGTGGGTGTGGTGTTCGGCATCCGCCTCGTGCTGGTGCCGCTGCGCGGTGCGGGCGTCACGGGCGTGCCGGACGCGGTGCAGCGCGTGCTGGCCACCGCCGGCCACTACGTTCGGTCGATCGTGTGGCCGTGGCCGCCCAGCGTCGAGTGGTCGTACCTGCGCCTGGACGCCCGAGGCGGCCTGGTGCACCCTCCTTGGAGCCTCGTGCTGGGCGCGCTGGTCGCTGCCGCTCTGGTGGTGCTGGTTGTCGTCGCCTGGCGCCGTCGAGCCGCGCGCCCCTGGCTGGCGGATGCCGCGTGGCTGGTCCTGCCGCTGCTGCCCGCGTTGAACCTCTGGCCGCTGGGGTTGTCGGCCTTGGCCTCGGCCCGCAACCTCTACCTCCCGCTGCTCGGCGCCGCAGCTCTTGTCGTGCGCGGGCTGGGAGTTGCCGAAGGCCGGTCGCCCGGCGTGCGACGCGCAGTGTTCGCGATCGGTGGGCTGGCGATGGCCGCCTGGTCGCTGCTCTCGCTGTACCAGATTTCCACGCTGCGCGACGAGGACACCCTGTGGACCTACGAGCACGCGGTGGCCCCCGACAACCCGTTCGCCGCGGAGCGGTTGGCGCGCGTGCGGTTCCAGCAGGGCCGGCACGTCGAGGCGCTGGCGGCCGTGGAGTCCGCGTGGGTCGACTCGCGCGGCGCGGAGGAGCGACGCGGCCGGCTGGCCCT
Source organism: uncultured Myxococcales bacterium (assembly GCA_964568275.1). Lineage (GTDB taxonomy): Bacteria > Myxococcota_A > Polyangia > DRWM01 > JAAZOP01 > JAAZOP01. The sequence continues at coordinate 1,138 of CAZMRP010000322.1, read as the reverse complement.
GCTCGCGGCCGAGATCACGCTCGCCTCGACCTCGGATGCCGAACAGGCAGCGCTGCTGCGTCTTCGGGACTTCTACGATGCGCTGGCCCGGGGCGAGACCGGTCGAGTCATCGTGGGCGACCTTACGATCGAACTGCAGCCGGACGCCCGCGTACACGAACGGCTGACGACGCGGTACCAGGAGTTCCTGGTGCCGCGGGCCATCGTCTACGCCCGGACCTTGGATCTCCCCGCGGCGCGCCGGCAACTCGAGATCGTGGTGCGCAAGTTCCCCCAATCGGTGGACGGCTGGGTCCAGCTGGCGCTGGTGTTGGCCCGCGAAGAGCGGTGGGACGACGCACGTCGTGCGGCTCAGCAAGGTCTGGTGGTCAAGCCGGACGACGAGCGGCTGCCGACGATTCTCCGGCATCTGGACACGGCGAGCCACCTGGCGGAGACGCTCGGACGGGCCGACCCGACCACCCAAGCCATGACCCGCGCGGAGACATTGCTCGCATTCGGTGGCATCGAGCAGGCCCGCCGGGTCCTGCAGCCGGTGCTCGAGTCGCATCCCGACAGCCCACCGCCTGTGCTGCTTCGGATTCTGATCGATGCGGCGGATGCGCGGTTCGATCTCGCGCGGCAGGTGGTGGTGGAGGCACGGCAACGCATGCCCGGCGAGGCGGCGCTGTGGGACGAGGCCCTGCGACGGTTGGCCGACGAGGAGCGTGCCTGGCAGTCGTCGATCCGTGGCGGGCGCTGATGTCGGAGCGCGAATCGTCGATCTTTCCCCGAGTCGACCGCCAACCGGAGCACGGGCGCCGTACGCCTGGGACTGGTTTCTTGCCGTAGGGGCGGCGTGGGCGGTAGATTCGGCCCGTGCGGGTGGATCCCATCGGCCCGGCGTTTGCCGTCGCCTCAATACTGCTTGCGGGCTTCACGCCGGCGGTCGCCCAGGAGCTCCACGAGGCGACGCTCGTGATCGCCGAGGGCGCCGACCCGTACCCGGTGTCGCTGCACCTGCAGGACGGGCAGCGCGCCTCGATCCGCGGCGACGCCCGGGCCCTGCCGGCCGCGGCGCTCGACGGGGAGGCCGGTCCGTTCGAGTTGGAACGGGCGCAGATGGACCTCGAGGCGTGTCGCGCGTTCTTCGGCCCGG
>CAZMRP010000321.1:0-6309 GCA_964568275.1 uncultured Myxococcales bacterium | reverse complement strand
TCGGACTGGCGCTCGCCGCCCCCCGCGGGCCGAGCCCCGGGCCCGCGGCCGCCCCGCCCCCGGACGCGCCCAACGTCGTGTTCGTGATGATCGACACCCTGCGCGTCGACGAGGTCGGCGCGTTCAACCCCGAGGCGGCGGCGCGGAACCAGACGCCGGCGCTCGACCGGCTGGCGCGCGAGGGGATCGTCTTCTCCCAGGCCTTCGCCCAGGCCTCGTGGACCCGACCCTCCGTCGCCTCCGCGCTGACCGGACGCTTCCCCTCGTCCCACGGTTCGATCAGCAAGGACGACGCGCTCCCCGACGCCGCGCAGACGCTGGCCGAGCTGCTGCGCGCCAAGGGGTACCGCACCGCCGGCATCGTCACCAACTACAACCTCGCTCCCGACTTCAACTTCCAGCAGGGCTTCGACGACTACGTCTACCTCACCCCGCGCTACTTCCTCGGCGCCGACGACACCACCGCCAAGCTCGCGCTGTACCAGATCTTCCGGCTGGTCCACGAACGCTACGCGTCTTCCGGACACGACGTGGACCGCTACTACCAGGACGCGCGACGGACCACCGACGAGGCGCTGGGCTGGCTGGATCGACACGGGACCGACCGTTCCCGACCGTTCTTCCTGTGGGTCCAGTACATGGACCCCCACGACCCGTACTTCGCCCACGACGGCTCGGGCGACGTGTTCGGCCACGCCATCAACCCCAACCCGCCGAAGTCCCAGCGCGACCGGATCGTCGAGGTCTACCGCCAGGAGATCCGCTACAACGACGACCACCTCGGACGCCTGTTCGACGGACTCCGCGAGCGGGGACTGCTCGATCGGTCGGCGGTCGTCGTCTGGTCCGACCACGGCGAGGAGTTCCTCGACCACGACGACTGGTGGCACGGCACCACGCTGTACGACGAGCAGGTGCACGTGCCGCTGATCGTGCGGCTGCCCCGGATGTCGCCGCGCACCGGCTGGAAGCCGGCCGGACTCTCGGCCGGCAAGCGCTTTCCCGGCTGGGTCAGCCTGATCGACATGCCGTGGACGATCCTGCGCGAGGCCGGCTACTCGCCGGAACAGCTGACACAGGCCGGCTACCAGGGAGCCGACCTGTTCACCCCGCGCGCACAGCCCTCGGTGTTCATGGAAGAGGACCACCAGGGCAACGTCCTGCGGGCGCTGCGCTGGCAAGGCACCGACGGCAACGCCTACAAGCTGATCCAGGCCGAGGCGATGACTCGTCCCGGACTGCGTCCCGAGGAACTGTACGGCGTGAGCCCTTCGGACCGGCCCGGAGCCCTCACCGCCGCCGCCGTCGCGGAACGCGAGCAGCAGGAGCTGTCCGCCGGCGCCCCGGCCGTCGTCGCCGAGGGGCGCCAGGCCATCACGCAGCCCGCCGAGGCGGCGCGCCGGGCCGCGCTCCCGCGGCAGCAGGTCACCGCGACCACCGACGACGACCGGCTCAAGGCGCTGGGCTACCTCCAGGACCATCCGCCGCCGCCGCCGCCCGAGGCTCCCGCGCCGACCGCTCGGCCCTGACGCACGTCCCCACCGCTGCGCCCCGACGGAGCCCCGACCGTGCCGTCCCGGTCCAAGTGCCGACCTCCCGACTCGACGCTCCTTCCTCCCGCCGTGCCCCCGGCTGTTCCCTTCCGCTGGCGTGCGCGACCCGTTCGGCCTACCATCAGCGGCGATGGCTGGACGACTGGGCAAGTTCGTGTGGCAGGGTGTGATGGGGCTGGCCGTGGTGGTGCTGGTGCTGGTCGGCGTGTCGTTCCTCGTCGGCATCCTCAAGGCCGCCATTTCCCTCGGGGCGCTGCTGCTGCTCGGGTTCGTGATCTGGAAGATCATCGCCTGAGGCGCTGGGCGCGAACGGGAGGCGCTGCTTGGTCAACGAAGACGTCGTGAGGTGCTCGCCGACCATCGCCGCACTGCTGGCGCTGACGATGCTGCTCGTCGCCCCGGCGTCCCGCGCCGCGGAACCGGCGACGCCGGCGGCTTCGTCCGCCGTGCCGGAGGGCTACGCCGAGCTGCACGTCGACCTGGGACCCGGCGGCGCCGCCGTCGAGGTGGATTCCGGCCAGTTCTGCGGCGTGCCGTGCCGGATGCTGCTGGCGCCGGGCGAACACACCTTCGTGCTGTCGCACCCGGACCTCGACCCGCGGACCTTCACCCGGACCTTCGACGACGGGCGGTCGCTGCTGCTGGAGGGCAGCCTGGTCGGGGACGAACTGGACACCGTGGGCATCGTGCTCTACGCGCTCGGCGCCCTCGCCATCCTCACGGCGACGGGGCTCGTGGCCTGGGACGTTGCGGTCAACGTGGGCTCCGGCGGCAGCGGCTGGACCCGCTCCTACGTCGCCGCGGGGCTCGGGCCCGTGGGGCTGGTGCTGGCGATCTGGGGTGCGGCGCGCGGCGGCACCGGCGAGGGCGAGATCTTCGAGCGCTGGAGTCCTTGATCGACCCCGGGGCAACCGCCCGGCCGATGTGCTAAAATGCGCGGGTCATGAGGGGACGGTGGACCGCGGGGCTGGTGGTCGCGTGCGGCGTCGCGGCGGCGGCGTGCACGACGGAGTCCCGCGGCGCGCAGCCCGACGCCTCCGGGACCGCCGCACGCCGGGCCTACCCGGTACGCTGGGCCCCGGCCCGGACCCTGGACGGCGGCAAGGACTACGTCGACCTCGAGGCGCTGCTCAACGCTCCGACCCGCGTGCCGCTGTCGTTCAAGGTCGCCGGCCGCGTCGCGGCGCTGGACTGCGACGAAGGCCGCTTCGTCGAGCCCGACCCGGAGCGGCCCGTCGGGCAACTCGAGACGCGCGACTACGAGCTGGCGAGGGCGGCCGCCGACGCCACCCTGCGCCGCGCCCAGGCCGCCTACGGGCGCGCCCGCCGCGTCGGCGTGACCCACGCCGAACGGGAGCTGGAACGCGGGCGGAGAGTGGCCGAAGCCGGCGTGATCGCGCAGCGCGACCTGCAGGGACTCGAGACGCAGGTCGATGACATGCAGGCCCAGGCCGGCGAGGCCGCGGCCGCCATCGCACAGGCCCAGGCGCTGGTGGCCCAGGCCGAGCAGGCGCTGGCCGACACGACGATCCTGGCGCCGTTCCACGGACTGGTGGTCAAGCGGATGGTCGAGCCGGGGCAGCTCGTCGGCCCGGGGACACCGGCCTGCGTGGTCGAACGCACCGACGAGCTGGACGCGGTGGCCAGCCTGCCGGGCAACCTGCTGGCCTCGCTGGCCGGCGATCTGGCGCCGACCGTCACGGTCCACGACGCGGGCGGCGTCGAGCTCCCCGGCCGCATCGAAGCCGCGGCGTGGGCCGGGGACCCGCAGACCGGCACCTTCCCGGTCAAGGTCCGCATTCCCAACGCCGACGGCACCTTCCGCTCGGGAATGCGCGTCACCGTGCGGCTGTGGCTGCGGCGCGGCGGCGGCGCGGACGGCGAGACGATTCACGAGCTGCCGTTGGAGGCGGTGGTCTCGATCGGCGACGACACCTTCGCCTTCGTCCCCGTGGACGACACCCGGCGCGCGGTGCGCCGTGTTCCGATCGCCGTCCGCGAGCTGGGCCGCGACGGGCTCGCTCGCGTGCTCGCCGACTTCCCCGGCCCGCCGCTGGTCGTCGTCGAAGGCCAGTACAGCCTGGCGGAGCTCGAGGCCACGGAGCTCGCCGTGCGTGAGGTCGCCCCGCCGTGATCCGCCGCCTCGTCGCCGGGGCCGCCCAGAACTGGCACCTCACGCTGGCGGCGTTCCTCGGCGTGGTCGTCGCCGGGGTCATCGGCTACCTGTCGCTGCGCCGCCAGGAGGACGCCAAGGTCGGCGTGCCCTACGCGCTGATCGTCACGGTCTTCCCGGGCGCCGGCCCCGAACGCGTGGAGAACCTCGTCTCGCGCCCGCTGGAGGAGGCCGCCCAATCGATCGGCGACCTCCGCTGGATCTCCTCCACCTCCCGCGCCAACGTCTCGGTGATCCTGCTGCGCCTGGAGAACGGCGTCGACATCGATGCCCACTGGCAGGACCTCCGCGAGGCCGTGGCGGCGGCGCGCGGGGAGCTGCCCGAGGGGGTGCGCGAGCCGAAGGTCGAAACCAAGTCGTTCGACGACGTCGCCGTCCTGACGCTGGCGCTCTCGGCCCCCGGCCAGACCTGGGACGATGCCGAACGCCGGCTGCGGGACGAGGCGCGCGTCGTCGAGCGGCGGCTGGAGAGCGTTCGCGGCGTGTCCCGCGTGGAAATCCAGGGCGACCGCGACGAGGAGCTCGCCGCCGAGCTCGATCTGGAGGCGATGAAGACGCGCCGCGTGACCCTCGAGCGCGTGCTGCAGGCCCTCGCGGCCCGCAACGTCAAGATCCCGCCCGGCAGCCTCGAGCGGGGCGGCTCCGTGGTGGTGCTGGAGGCCTCCGGCTTCTTCCGCTCGGAAGACGAGGTCGGCCAGACGGTGGTCGACGTCACCCCCGCCGGCACCCCGGTCCGGCTCCACGAGATCGCCCGCGTGCACCGCCGCTGGCAGGACGCCGAGGAGCGCGTCTACCACGACGGGGCGCCGGCGCTGCTGCTGGCGGTGTTCCCGCAGGACTCGGCCGACCTGGTCGAGCTCGGGGGTCGGCTGCGCGAGTGGGTCGAGCGGCGACGGGACGAGCTGCCGCCCGGCCTGGAGCTGGCGTTGACGACGGACCAGGCCGAGCGGATCGAGCGGCGGGTCGGCAACTTCGTCGACAACCTGTGGCAGGGGATGCTGATCGTCGTCGTCGTCTGCGTCCTGCTGCTCGGCGCGCGCAACGCCCTGCTCGTCGCCCTCGCCGTCCCCGCCTCGTCCCTCGGCGCCCTGTTCACGATGTGGCTCGCCGGCATCGACATGCACCAGGTCTCCCTCGGCGCCCTGGTCATCGCCCTCGGCATGCTCGTCGACAACGCCGTCGTCGTCGCCGACAACGTCACGGCGCACCTGCGGCTCGGCAAGGACCGCATGACCGCCGCCATCGACGGCGCCAGCGAGGTCAACCTCGCGATCCTCTCGTCGACCCTCACCACCGTCGCCGCGTTCATCCCGCTGATGATCATGCCGGGGCTCGCCGGCGAGTACGTGTCGTCCCTGCCGTTCGTCGTCTCGGCGGCGCTGGCCTGGTCCTACCTCCTGGCCCTGTTCGTCAACCCGATGCTCGCCGGCCAGCTGCTGCGGCCCAAGCTGGGCCTGGCCGAGCGGCTGCAGGGGGTGTTGTCCCGCGGCTACCGCCGCCTGGCCCCCGGGCTGCTCCGCCTGCGCTGGCCGATCCTCGCCGCCGCCGTCGCCGGCGTCGCCCTGGCCCTGCACGGCCTCCCGCTGCTCGGCATCGAGTTCTTCCCCAAGGCCGAGATGGCCCAGTTCTACGTCGACGTCGAGGGCCCCGACGGCTCGACCGTCGAGCGCACCACGACCTCGGCGCGGATCGTCGAGCGGCACTTGCGGCGCGAGCCGAGCGTCCGCGAGATCACCACGCTGGTCGGCGGCGGACTGCCGCGCTTCTACTACACGCACTTCCCCCGCGAGAACGACCCGACCGTGGCCCAGCTGCTGGTGCGCGTCGCCGCGGACACGCCGCCGGACGACGTCCGCGAGCTGATCGTGCGGCTGAACCGCGAGCTGGTGCACCTCCCGGACACCCGGGTCACCGGCCACCAGCTCGAGCTGGGCCCGCCGGTGGGCGCCCCGGTGGTGATCCGCCTGGCCGGCGACGACGTCGGCACGCTGCGCGCCGCCTCGCGCGCCCTGCGCACCCGGCTCGCCGCCGACCCCGAGATCACCCGCACGGCCGACGACTTCGGCCAGGACACCCGCCAGGTCCGCGCCGTGGTCGATGACGCCCAGCTCGGACGCGCCGCCCTCTCGCACTTCCAGGTCGCGGCGACGATCCGGGCCGCGGCCGAGGGCGTCGCCGCCACCACCTTCGACACCCACGACGAGGAGCTGCCGGTCACCGTCCGCGCCCGCCCCGCCGACCGCGACGACTTCGCGCTGCTCGAGGACCTGTACCTCGACTCCCCGATCGCCGGGAAGGTCCCGCTGCGCCAGGTCGCCCGGCTCGAGCCGGTGTTCGAGGTCGGGCGGCTGCATCGCCGCAACCTCCAGCGCACGCTGTCGCTCAAGGTCTGGACCGACACGCTGCTGGCCACCGAGCTGCAGACGCGCGTCGAGGCCGCGCTGGCCGACTACCGCCCACCCCCGGGCGTGCAGCTCGAGCTGGGCGGCGAGGCCGAGGAGCGCGACGAGGCGTTCGCCAACCTGGGCCGTGCGGCGATCATCGCCGTCGCCGTGATCCTGATCATCCTGGTGGCCCAGTTCC
>CAZMRP010000320.1:0-6319 GCA_964568275.1 uncultured Myxococcales bacterium | reverse complement strand
CCGAGTGGATCACCATCCCGCCGCCAGGTGGATCACGTCGAAGCCGCCGCTGAAGATGAACGGCCGCGCATACTCGATGGCCGACCCCAACGTGGCCTTGTCCGCCATTGTCTCGGCAGGCGTCGGCTCCGGAGGAGGTGGCGGAGGAGGAGGCATGTACGGCTCGGGGACCGGCTCAGGAATCGGTACGGCAGGCGCTTCGACCTCGTCGGACGGCTCCATCGAAGACGCGGTCCACGGCGTCTGGACGGTGACGGTGACGGACGTTCCCCCCCCGTCGGCTCCGGCGGTCAGGCCCGTGGCCGGGGACTCCGACTGGCCGCCCGAAGTGCCCGAATGGCGCACGGCCGTCACGACGATCCATGTGCCGACTCCGAGAAGCACGAACAGCGCCGTTCCGACCGTCCGCGTCATCCGCTTCCAGTCGGCCGGACCGCGCGGCGCTACGGCCGGCATCGAGGCGTGGTACGTCGGAGGTACCGTCATGCTCGGGAGGTGGCTGGACCTTGGGTCCGGCGCGGCGGGCGACTGGGACCAGACGGCCACCTGCGGTGCGGCCCACGTGCCGCTGACGGCTTGTGCCGCCTGGCGCCACTGCCCCGACATCTCGTCGTACACCTCGTCGTCGCCCCGGATCTCGCCGGTCGCCAACCCGTGGCGCAGGGCCGCGCCGTCGGCCACCAGGAACGTGAATTCGCCTCGGCGCACGTGAAGCGGCACGGTCTCACCTCACTCCGGCGCAATCGGGTGAGCAGGCCCCGCAGCGCGCCATGATGTCCGAAATGGCCTGCTGAGTGCGTGAGGCGGGAGCCTCCCGCCTGACACTGAACAGCTTGCGGTACGCCTCTCCGGCAACGCGGACGTCGTCGGTTCCCGCGCCGCCGCCAGTGCACCGTCCGGCGATGCGGCCGGCGTCGGCGATCGCTCGGTCGATCCGTCGGGCCGCCTGCGCCCGCTGGTCGTCGACCAGCCCCTGCAGCCGATCAGCCTCGGGCGCGAAGCGTGGATCCTCCTGCAGGAAGGCCGTGATGCGTTCCTCGGCCTCCGAAAGCGCCTTGGCGTCCACCAGCAGCTGCACGATGCGCGTTCGAGCTTCGACCGCGTGGCTCCCGTTGGGCAGGACGGCCAGGTACCGGTCGAATCCCTCGACGTCGTCGACCGCCGACACCTCCGACCATGTCAGGTCGTCTGCGCGCTGCCGGGCATCTGCGGTGTGAAGTCCCTGCGGAAACGACGTCAGGTAGGCTTCGTACGCGGACGCGGAGTCCTCGCCCATCGCCGCCATCCAGCCCATCTCGTCCAGACGCGACGCGGCCTCCGCCCGATACGACCCGTGCGGCTGGTCGGCCAGGTACAGCTGCAGCGACGCGGTCGTGTTGGCCGACTGAGCGGCGCCCCAGGCTGCCGAGTCGACGGCGGCCAGGTACTCGGCCAGATCCACGGTTCCGACGTCCGATCCCGCGATGCGCAGGCCGAGCTGAATCGGCGGCGTCATCCCGTGGAGCAGGGATGCGGGAAGCACGCGACGAAGGTCGACGGACAAAGTACCGTTCGAGCCGGTTACGCCGAGCGACACGGTCCGTCCGGCGATCAACCCCTCCACCGGGGTGTTCGGGGACGGCTGGATGTCGCACGGCTGCGTCTCGCGCCCGGTCACGTCCTCGGTGTCGGTCAGTTGTCGCTCGTCATCAGTCGCACGGACCGTTTCGACGATCGCCGCGATCAGCGTCCCGACGCCGAGGCCGACGCCACCCGCCCCACCGATGTAGGCATACGTCTGGTCGCTCATCTGCGAGCTTTCCGAGTCGGTGCCTCCGGTCTCGTCCGACATGCCGGGCGCGAGGACGAGCGAGACGATACCGCCGATCGTGCAGGCGACACCGCAGCCCCACTCCATGACGTACCAGGTGAAACCGGAGCTCGCGATCTCGCGCGTCTGGACCTCCGTGCGGTGAATGGCCCGATACGACTCGTGAAAGCACGTCGCCTCGGTGCGAACCTGGACGTTCAGGGTCGTCCCCTGGAGTCGGGCCACCAGGGCGCCCTGCCGTCCGGGAAGCCGGCCCTCGCGGGAGTTGAACTCCCCCGGCGTCTCGCGAACCGTCGTCTGGACGTCGAGCGCCAAACAGCCGGCGCCGGCCAGCCCGGCGGCGGCCGCCACGAGCCACACGAGATGGGTGTTGGTGCGTTGCATGCGTGTGCCCCTTCAGCCCGGTGCGCCGGTGCCGGTTGCGCCTCGACGCGCGGCCAGGACGGACCGCAGGATGTCGTTGACCACCAGGCCCATCAGCGCGACACCGGTTGCGGCAAGCGTCGCGATCCACGGCGAGTAGCCGCGGAGAGCGTCGACGTGGACGGACAACAGGAAGAGCGGCCAGAGCAGCGCCGCGCACGCCGCGCCGATCAGCCAGCGCCGCGCGAGCCCGGCGACGACGCCGATGAGCCCCAGGACCATCGCGGCCAGGCCGGCCTGGGCGGCGGCTTGCGCAATCTCGCGACCGGAGCCGATCGAATCACTACCGAAGAGCAGGGCAATCGCGAGCACCGGGCCCAGCGCGAACACCGGGACCGCCAACCCCTCGACGGGCCCGCCGAGAACGCCGACCCACACTGGAAGCGCGACGTACAGGACGGTCACGGTGTGCTCGTCGAACCGCACGGAGCCGGTCACGGCACCTTGCAGGATGCCAAGAACGACGTAGCCGAAAATGCCCGAGAGGGCCGCCACCGACAATCGGAAGCGGTCGGGCTTGCGCAGGGCAAGCAGCGTTCCGGCGGTGCCGGCCAGCAGAAGACAGAGAATCACGATCATCGAGACGCGCCTCCTTCGCGGTTCGACAAGGCAGCCAGGCGCACGCCAGGAGCCGCCGGTTCGCCGCCGGACGGTCGCGAATCGGTCCCGGCGACCCACTCGGGCAGGAAGGGCGGCTGCGGTGGAGCCAGCTCCGGCCAAGCGAGCCGCCACGACCCCGAACGCAGGTAGAGCGAGAACTCCCGCCCGAGAAACGCCTCGCAGACGCTCGCGCCGACCTCGATGCCTTCCAACAGAGCTTCCGAGCCTCGGGCCATCCGCCAGGTGAGGATGTCGTCGCGGTGACCGATGGCGAGCGCTTCGTGCGGCACGGGATCGTCAAGACCGACCACCGATGCCGCACCGTTCCGAAGGACGACCAGCTTCCCCGCCGCCGCGGGACGCCAGTTGACCTGCACCCGGGCGTGCCAGGACCGCACGAGGGCGCCGGGCGCCCAGCCCTCGTAGGTCACTCCTGCGACCTCGGGCTGGCAGGTGCGGAGCTGCTCCCGCAGGAAGGCGACGAACTGGTTTCGTCCCTCGGTGAGCACGAACGTGGTTCGCTCGGCCTGCAACCGCTCGATGGTCCAGCCGGCGGCAAGGGCGCGCTCGGCCTCGGAGAGCCGCGCCAGGCCCAGCTCGAGCGTGCGGGCGGGGAGTTCCTCATCCGTCGCCGGCCGGAAGCCGTCGAGAAAGGCCAGGTCGTCCTTGCCCAGGCTGCTGCGCCCGAGCTCCCGCTCGCGCTCGGTCTGGCGGGAGCGATGCTCGGACGTGCTGGGCGGCAGGGGGCTCACCCGTCCTGCCGCCGTCCGGAACGCACGCAAGGCCTCTTCGAGCACGCGCCGACCTTCGGCATCGCGCCGCTGGACCACGGGGCGGACATAGGGATCCTGCGCCAGGGCGGGATCCGAGTCGGCGCGGGCTGCAATCGTGCGTTCGCTCTCCGAGAGCGCGGCAAGACCCAGCTCACGGACGCGGGCGTCATAGGCCGTGCGGTCGGAGAGGACAGCCGGGTTCTTGATGCGTGCGCGGTGATCCGGCGAGATGGCCGCCTTCTCGAACAGCCATGCGTCGCGCGACTTGCCCACCCAGACCCGGTACTTCTCGTCGTCGGAGAGGTTCCTGAACGCGCCCCGGCCGCCTTCTTCGGCCAGCGTGTTCAGCTGGTCCCGACGTGCCACCAGCCTGAGGTACTCCTCTTCGCCGAGGCTTCGACAGCGGGCAAGAAGGTCGCGCCGCTGCTCGAACGCGCGTTCGCCACGCAGCTGAATCTCCCGCTGGGCGAGCGGACCGAAACCCAAAGCCTCGTCGTCGAGGAGGCGGGCGACGTCCGCGGAGGCGAGCGCCTCGACCAGTATCCCGACGGTGCTCTCCGGGGAGGAGTGCGCGTTTCTCCGATGCACCAGCAGGAGGGCGCCGGCGGCGACGATCATGGTGATCGCGACGGCCGCCTCTGACAGCCGAATCCACGGATTCGGCAGGCCTGCGCCTGCGGCCGGCGCGGTCGTGCTTCGCGGGTCGGGCGGTGGTGCGGTTCCAGCGCTGCTCACGTCGTCCTCCCAGTCGTTTGCGCAGCAAGCCCCCGTGGGACCGACCTGTCGGTCCGGGTTGCGGATGCCGTCGCGGCGTGTCGCACGCTGATCGCAGGATGACGGAGGTCGGCCTTACAGCGGGTGCGAAGCAGTGGACTCTGGGTCAAACCTCATCGGCCCACCGCCAACGGCGCGAACTGCTCGTCCAATGCTGCGCGACACTCCCAACGACGGTGTGCGGGAGACCGGCCACTTCAAGAGCACGGTGGTACGACCGGGCGCTGTCGCAGTAGCGCGTCAGCTTCTGTCGCTCCTCCATGGTCTGCCGGCGGCAAGATGCGGATCGAGGACCTGCCGCAGGAGCCGGTCGATGCGGTCGCCAAGCGGCTGGCCGTCGCACCGGAACTCGTGCGCGAGGCGGTCTCCATCGCGATGGAGCGCTGCTGGGCTCTTCGCGAGGTGCCACTGCCGGCGGAACGTGACCAGCCGCACGTCGCGGCCGTCCTCTACCAGCTGGCCGACGTGAACGACCGGGTCGGTGAGCTGGCGACCAGTCTCGCGGCGGTCCCGGGGATGGCGGACCTGCTCCGCGGGTCGAGTCCGAAGGCGCGATCTCGTCTCCCGTCCGACGACAGCGAGACGCTGGAGTCGATCTTCTGGGCCCTTCGGGATCTCCGTCGCGTCGCCGAGCGAGCGCGCGAGCTGGTCCGGCGAGCCGCCATCGTGGGGCGGCTGTTCGTGGCGCTGTTCCGACGGTTGCGCACCCGGCTCAGGCGAGCGTCCCGCGGGGCTCAGACCTTCTTGAGCAGATCTCCGAAGGCCTCACCAATCTGCGAACTCTGAGACTTGACATTCTCGCGCACCTCGTCTCTCTCCAAAGGTCCGTCGTTCGGATGCAGGCGGTTCTTGAGCAGCACCAGCAAGCGATAGCCTTCCCTATGCAGGGCCTCCCCAAATGCCTCCGCGGTTGCGTGTTTGTGTTCGTTGGCTGCGGTGCACACAATGGCCACCTTCGTAAGCCTGCCAATGGGCGTCAATATGATCTTGTTGCCTCGGGGTCGCTGCTTCGCCTCTCCTTGTGAGCCTCCCCCAACCCGGTAGTTGCAGGTCCAGGTCTCGGCCTGCCCCAACTCCGTCTCCCGCTGGTTGAACTTGGCCGGCTTCGTACCATCGCGACGGTCCAGCCCGTAAAACTCGGCGTTCACATATCCGAGGTCCACCTTCACATCGACCAGTCCAACAACCGTGCCCGTTCCGACAACATCGCCTCTAGGGTTCTCGGTGTCAAGCTGCAGGTGTTCGATCGCCATGATGTCCGGGTAGTAGGTTGCAGGCCGGCGGCTTGTTCGTTGAACCGAAACCGGGTAGTCCACGAAGAAGTGCAGCCCAGGCAAGCACTCAGCCAGTTCCTCGGCAAGGCCGATTTCGAACTCGTGCGAAGCGACCGGGCTTCGCCCCTGCCAGACACGCGTCTGCTTGCGACTCTTCTTGTCGGCGTGATGTTGAACGCACTTCTCGTTCAGGCGCATTATTGCATTGACCAGGGCATCCACGACCCCAGGAACAACCTCTCCTGTCGTGCTCATTACTATCCTCCATAGTACTCCCGTATCTTCAACTGGAGCTCAACTCGCCGATCTATCAAGAAGCAGCGATACCATGCCATCGGTGCGAGTACCAGGATCCGGGCGACCTGCGGCGGCACCGTCGTGAGACCCCATATGACAGAGGCTCACCTTGTGCGCCGATGCCTGTCTGCCGCGGCCTGCGGCAACGGGTTGGTCGACGCGCTCTGGCTGAGGCTCCGCTGCTCGGGGGAACCCGAGGTGTCGTCTTGACGCGCCCCAGCACGGAACGACGCGGTCTCCCTGCCCGACAGCCGCCAATGCTCTGCGGTGGGATTCGTTCAGGACTGACCGTCCAATGCCAGCCAAGCCCAGCCCCTGACGCTTGCCAGAAGTTGACCACCCCTGCTCGGCAGAAGTTGACCACCTGA
>CAZMRP010000319.1:0-6326 GCA_964568275.1 uncultured Myxococcales bacterium | reverse complement strand
GTGATGCTGGACCGGCTCGGCGGGCAGGCCGAGCCGCCGGGCGAGCGCCGAGACGGCGTAGCCGGGGTGCGGGTCGTAGCCGACGACCTTGGGCTCGACGTGCAGCCAGCCGGAGAGGTTGCGCCGGACCTCCTCGAGGAACTCCAGCGTCTCGAGCTGGTCGGTGTCGCCCACGTGCTGGGACAGGAACGCGCGGCGGCCCGCGGCCAGGCACAGCGCCCCCTTGAACAGGCCGCCGAGCCCGAGGGCCGGCGGCGCGTCGAACGGCAGGTCGGTCGGCAGCGGCACGTAGCCGCGGGCGCGGCGCACGAGGCGCAGGCGGCCGCGGTGCAGGAAGGCGACCGAGTCGTCGCAGCGGTTCCAGATCGGGCGGTCGTGGTCGAGCCACAGGTCGGCGATGCCGCCCAGCCGCTCGAACGCCTCCTCGCCGAGGCAGATCGGCTCGTCGCGGCGGTTGCCCGAGGTCATCACCAGCGTCGGGGGAGCGCCGCGGGCGAACAGCAGGTGGTGCAGCGGCGTGTAGGCGACCATCAGGCCGAGGTGATCCTGTCCCGGCGCGACGGCCTCGGACACCGCGGCGCCCGCGCGGCGCGGCAGCAGCAGGATCGGCGCGGCCGGGGAGGCGAGCAGCGCGGCAGCCTCGTCGTCGACCTCGACCAGTCCGCGCGCCGCCGCGACGTCGGCGACCATCAGCGCGAACGGCTTGCGGCCGCGGCGCTTGCGCTCGCGCAGCCGGCCGACCGCGTCGTCGTCCGCCGCGTCGCAGGCCAGCAGGAAGCCGCCGACCCCCTTGAGCGCCGCGATCCGGCCGTCGCGGAGGGCGGCGACCGTGTCGGCGAGCGGGTCGTCGGACGTCCGGTCGGCCCCCGTCGCGTCGCGCAGCCGAAGACGCGGACCGCAGGCGGGGCAGGCGATCGGCTGGGCGTGGTAGCGACGGTCGTCGGGGTCCTCGTACTCGCGGCGGCAGTCGGGGCACAGCGGGAACGACGCCATCGTGGTCGCCGGGCGGTCGTAGGGTACGCCGCGGATGATCGTGTACCGCGGGCCGCAGTCGGTGCAGTTCGTGAAGGCGTAGCCGCGTCGGCGGCCCGGTCGGTGCAGCGTCTCGTCGCGACACTCGGGGCAGCTGGCCAGGTCGGCGGGGACGAGCGACACGCCGCCGGGCTGCGCGCGGCTCGGGTCGATGACGAACGCCGTCTCGCCGTCCACCACGGCCATCGGCTCGACCAGCAGCTCGTCGATCCGGATCGGCGGCCTTGCGCCCTCGCGCAGCCGATCCGGGAACTCCCGCACCGCGTCCGCCGGGCCCTGGACCTCGAGCACCACGCCCGCCGTGGTGTTCGCGACGCGGCCCGTGAAGCCGGCCGCGGTCGCCGTGCGCCGGACGTGGGGGCGGAAGCCGACGCCCTGCACCACCCCGCGGACGCGCAGGCGCAGGCGGAGCAGCGGCGGCGAGGGGGTGCGCATCACGACGTCATCCTGGCGCGAAACGCCGGGCGAGGCCAGCGCCGTGGAGGCAGATCGCAGGCGAGCGGCCCGAGGGACCGGTGGCACGGATTCCGGCACGGAATGTCACGGAGGATGTCGCGCCCATTCGCGATAAACGGTAGTCATGACGTGGGGATACGGTCCGCGGTGTGAACGGGCACGCGGTTCGCAGCGTGTCGTGCGGAATTCGGCCGGAGTCGAACGAATGGGAGGCGAGCCATGAGCACAGGGAGGAACGTCGGTCTGTTGGTGGTCGCGACGGCGGCCGCGGCGTTGGGGGCCCAGGCCTGCGTGAGCGACCGGGATGCGGTCGAGGTGCGGCGGCCGGGAACCCCCCTGGACCCCCGGTGCGACTGGCAGCCCTCGTCGGACTGGGCGGCCGAAGGGGAGTTGACCGACCCGGGCGGGGAACAGCCCGACGACGGCTACAGTTCGGGCGCCGACGCGAGCGCCGACGGCGGCGGGTTCTACGACTCGTATCCCGGCGCGGACGCGGATGCGGACGCCGATGCGGACCTCGACGGCTTCGTGGAGGCCGTCGGTGCGGACGCGGACGCGGATGCGGACGCCGACGCCGCGGCGGACGTCGGGGCGTGCGACCCGGACGCGGAGGACGGCGGCGACTGCGAGGTGGTCGAGGAGGCGGGCCTCGACGCGTGCGACCCGGACGCGGAGGACGGCGGCGACTGCGAGGAGCCGGACGCGTCGACCAAGTCGGTCGATCCCGACGAGCCGGTGGTGCTGTACCTCTCGGCGGACGATTCGAACTCGATGGCGTCGCCGGTGGTGGCGCGCTGGTACATCCGCAACGGTTCGATCGTGCCCCACCAGGTGGTCCGGATCTACGAGTTCCTCAACTACTACGACATCGGCTACGAGCCGGCGGCGCCGGGCGCGGTCCGGGTGGTCTCGCAGTTCCGCCCGGTCGACGCGGACGAGGGGCTCTACGCCTTGCAGCTCGGGGTGCAGTCCGAGCGGCTGGCGGCGGCGGACCGGCGGCCGATGAACGTGACGCTGGTGCTCGACACGTCGGGCTCGATGAGCGGCACGCCGATGGACCTGCTGCGCGCGTCGGTGCAGGCGCTCGCGTCGAGCCTGCGCGCGGGCGACATCGTCTCGGCGGTGGAGTGGGATACCGAGCGTTCGATCCGCCTCGATTCGCACGCGGTCGTCGGCCCGGACGACCCGGCGGTGCTGGCGATGGCGGCGGCGCTCGCCCCCGGCGGCGGCACGGACCTCCACGCGGGCCTCGAGCTGGGCTACCGGCTCGCGCGGCGGAACTACCGCCAGACGATGATGAACCGGGTGGTGCTGATCAGCGACGGCCAGGCCAACGCGGGCGTCACCGATCTCGGCATCATCGCGGCGGGCGCCGACGAGATGGAAGGCGAGGGGATCTACCTCGTCGGCGTCGGTTGCGGCTCCGGCTACAACGACGAGCTGATGGACCGGGTGACCGACGCGGGCCGCGGGGCGTACGTGTTCGTCGATACGCCGGAGGAGGCCCGCAAGACGTTCGTCGACCGCTTCCTGCAGACGATGGAGGTGGCGGTGCGGGACGTGCGGGTCGAGTTGACGCTGCCGGGGGTGTTCCGCATCGAGGAGTTCCACGGCGAGGAGTACTCGGCGGTGCCCGAGGAGGTCGAGCCGCAGCATCTGGCGCCGAACGACGCGATGGTCTACCACCAGATCCTGCGCGCGCTGCGCCCCGAGTGGGTCTACGCCGACGACGTGATCGGGGTCCGCGTGCAGTACTTCAGCCAGTCCGGCGGGACCGAGCGGCGCGCCGAGACCTCCGACACGCTCCAGGAGCTGGTGCGCCGTCCGGTCCCCGAGATGCGCAAGGCGGACGCGATCGTGGTCTACGCCCAGGCGCTGATGCGCATCGCGGTGTTCGTCGGCCGCGGCGAGCGGGAGGCGGCGGTCCAGTCCTGCGAGTCGGCGCAGGCGCTGGTCGGCGACGCGGCCGCGGCGCTCGGCGACGCCGAGCTCGAGGAGATCGAGTCGCTGCTCGAGACCTACTGCCGCGGCATCGACAGCGGCGCCACGCTCGGCTGGGGCTGGTAGGCCGAGCCGCGTCTTCCCGCTCCGGTTCGCCCGAGCGTTCCGGCCCGTCGTCGGGTGCGGCGCGGCCGTGGAGCCCGGGGCAGCCCGCCCTCCACGGCCGGCGTGCCTGCCGGCGTGTCTGCGGGTGACACGAGTGGGCAATTCGTGCTACGAGTTGGACCCATGAAGACAGAATCGTCGCGGTGTCCCACTTCGCGTGTTCGGTGCCGGGGGGTTTGGGTCGCGCTGCTGGTCGGTCTCGGCGCGGCCGCCGGGTGCGTCGAGGCCGACGAGGAACAGGCGCTGGTCCGCCTGCACAACGACTTCGACAACCCGGACACGCCGTTCCAGCCTCCGTGGACCATCTGCGAGTCGTCGTACCTCGGGGTCGAGTTCGGCCACGTGGACATCGGCGAGCAGAGCGAGGAGTTGGCCGTGGCGCCGGGCCTGGACGTCGTGCTGATGGTCGCCGCCTGGGAGGACCCGACGTGCGCCCCGGAGAACTGTCTGCCCATCGCCAGCAGGAACGAGGAAGAGGTGGTCGACGGCCAGACGCGGACCATCGCGCTCAACATGCCGAACCACCAGGGTCCGTGTCCGCCCGAGGGGGTGCCGCCGATTCCCGAGGAGACGTACGAGCGGATCCGGGCGTTGTGGCCGGAGTACGGTTTCCTGCCGTACGCTCGGCGGGCCGAGAACCCCGAGTGCCTTTGAGAGCCCGGGCCGCCCGCGCCGCCGTCCTGGCGGCGACGCTCGCCGCGCTCGGCGGTTGCGATCTGGCCTATCCCGAGGTCGTGATCGTCAACCGTGCGGGCCCGGCGGTGTTGATCCGCAACCCGAGCTTCAACGGCTGCCTGTGGGAAGGGGTCCTGGCCGACGGCGAGGCCACCGCGCCGGGGTTCTGCCTGCCGGGTGCCGACCGCGTGCATTTCCGGAAGCTCGACGTCGCCGCCTGGTGCCGCGAGCAGGTCGAGGACGGCGTGCTGGACGGCATCTGCCTCTGCGAGGGCGTGCCGACCGAACCGGTGGATCCGGCGCTGATCGACGAGCTCCCGCGCTGGTTCGCCTACCGGACCGTGGCCGTCCACCAGGTCGACTACGGCGACCGCGTCATCATCGAGTTGACGCTCGCGGAGGCCGAGCAGGACTTCGACGTGCCCGGGCCGTACGGACACTGAAGGCGCTCCGATGGTGCTGCGTCGCCCGGCGATCGCGTTCCCCCTGTTGCTGGCGGTCGTTCCGGCGGCGGCGTCGGCCGATGCCGTGACGACGGCGACCGAAGAGGCGTCCACCGGCGAGGGGCCGGGCCAGGCGGCGGCCGTTGAGGTCGGCGGGGACGAACCGGACGACGAGTGGCCGTTGCCGCCGGAGGCCGCTCCGGACTACGAGTCGGTGACCACCGCGCGCCGGCCGCTGGCCCGAGACCGCACCGAGGACGCGACGGCGGTGGGGGGCGAGGTGCTGCGCGAGACCACCGCGCCCAGCACCGTGGAGGCGCTGGCGCGGGAGGCTGCGGACGTCCACGTCCCGTCGCGCGGCGTGATGCACGGCGTCGCCGCCGGCGCCACCGGCGGCCTCCGCGTCCGTGGCCTCGGGGGCAGCCCCAACACCCAGGTGCTGGTCGTGGAGGACGACGTCCCCGACTTCCAGGGCATCTTCGGCCATCCGATCCCCGACGCCTACGTGCCGGCGCTGCTCGAGCAGGCGCGGATCGTCAAGGGCGGCGACTCGGTGCTGTACGGCACCAACGCCCTGGGCGGCGTGATCGTCCTGCGCAGCCGGTGGCTCGAGCGCGACGGCTGGGAGGCGACGAGCGACGTCGCGGCCGGGAGCTACACCACGTTGCGGGAGACCGCCACGGTGCTCGGCAGGCTCGGCGACTGGGACCTGGCCGGCGCGTTCCACGGGACGAGTTCGGAGGGCCATCGGGACGGCGCAGGCGGCGACCTCGAGGTGGGCCAGCTGGCGGCGCGGTACGCCGTCACCCCCGAGCTGCGGCTGGCGGTGCGAAACAAGGTCGTGCACGTGGCCGGGAGCGACCCCGGGCCCGCGACCCACCCGACGCCCGACCACTGGTTCGACGTCTGGCGCGACGTCTCGTCGGTGCGCCTGGCCTGGGACACCGCCGAACTGCGGCTCGCCGGCGGCGCCTTCGCCAACGTCGGCGTCCACCGGTTGCATGACGGGTTCCACTCGCTGGACTACGTCGTGGGCGGCGTGGTCGAGGTGGACGCGACGCTGCACCCCACCACGGAGCTTCTCGGCGGCGTGTCGGCGAGCCACGCGGACGGGACGGTGGACGACCACGTGACCGGCGAGGCCACCGCGGTGACCGGATGGACCGACGTGGCGGCCTACGCGCAGCTCACCGTGCGACCGGTGGACTCCGTGGCGCTGGTGGCCGGCGGGCGCGCGCTGTACGACACCGGCTGGGGCTTCCCGGCCATGCAACTCTCCGACAATCCCGACGACATCGTCCATGGCGAGATCATCACTCTGCCGGAAGCCGATATCCCCGCCATCGACCGCCTCGAAGGCGTCCCCCGCCTTTACCAGCGCGTCGAAGTCATGGCCGTGAGCGAGGCGGGAACAAAGTCCACCACATATTGCTATGTCATGGAACATCTGCCGCCCGGCGCAATCCGAAGAGAGGGCTGGCAAGCCTGATCGCTGTGACTCGACAGAACTTGATTCATAAACAAGCATCGCAAAAAGGTACATTAGCCGAGGCCTCTGGTCTTGATGTTGTTTGCAGAAAACGGCTCATATCGGCAAAGATCGTTTGAAATCAT
>CAZMRP010000318.1:0-6326 GCA_964568275.1 uncultured Myxococcales bacterium | reverse complement strand
CCGCCGGCGGCCCCGGCTGCCGCGACCACCGCACCGGACCCGTTCGACGTGGCCGCGACCGCCGCCCGGGGAGCCCGGCGGGCGGTCATCGTCCCCGGCTACGGCATGGCGCTGGCCCAGGCCCAGTTCGAGGTGGTCGGGCTGGCCCGCGACCTGGAGCGGCGCGGCGCCGAGGTGCGGTTCGCGATCCATCCCGTGGCCGGCCGCATGCCGGGCCACATGAACGTGCTGCTGGCCGAGGCCGACGCGCCCTACGACCAGCTGCTGGAGCTGGAGGAGAGCAACCAGCGGCTCCCCGAGACCGACCTCGTGCTGGTGGTCGGCGCCTGCGACGTCGTCAACCCGGCGGCCGTCGAGACCTCCGGCACGCCGATCAGCGGGATGCCGATCCTCGAGGTCGGGGGCGCGCGCCAGGTCGTGATCTGCAACCTCGACGAACGGCCCGGGTACTCGGGCGTCGACAACCTGCTGTACCGCCGGCCGAACGTCGCCCTGTTGCTGGGCGACGCAGCCCAGACCGTGGCCCGCCTGCGCGCCGCCCTCGCCGCGAACGACGCGGGCCGGGCCGCCGAGAACCCGGGGGAACCGCGGTAGAGGAGACGCACGATGGGACAGCCTTCGTTCAACGCCTACGAGATGGCCCGGGCCCAGTTCGACCGGATCGCCGACCGCATCGATCTCGAGCCCTCCGCCCGCACCCTGCTGCGCTCGCCGTTGCGCGAGCACAGCTTCGCGATCCCGGTCCGGCTGGACGACGGGCGGGTCGAGGTGTTCACCGGCTTCCGCGTCCAGCACAACGACGCGCGGGGGCCGGCCAAGGGCGGCATCCGCTTCCACCCGCACGAGACGCTCGACACCGTCCGCGCCCTGTCGATGTGGATGACCTGGAAGTGCGCGGCCGTCGACATCCCGCTCGGCGGCGGCAAGGGCGGGGTGATCTGCGACCCGCACAACCTCAGCCCCCGCGAGCAGGAGGGGGTCTGCCGCGGCTGGATCCGCCAGGCCGCGCGCTGGATCGGCCCGAACCAGGACGTGCCGGCCCCCGACGTGATGACCACCGGGCAGCACATGCTGTGGATGCTCGACGAGTACGAGACGATCCACGGCGCGCGCTTCCCGGGCGTGATCACCGGCAAGCCGGTCGGCATGGGCGGCTCCCTCGGCCGCAAGGAGGCCACCGGCTACGGCGTGATCTTCACGCTGCGCGAGGCGCTGCGCGAGCTGGGCCTGCCGCCCGACCAGACCACGGCCAGCGTCCAGGGCTTCGGCAACGTGGCCCAGCACGCGATCGAGCTCTACGTCCGCCTGGGCGGCCGCGTGACCTGCGTCGCCTGCTGGGACCAGACCGCGGAGGCCTCGTTCTCGTTCCAGCGCGAGGCCGGCATCGACCTGGCCGAGCTGCGCGGGATCGCCGACCGCTTCGGCACGATCGACCGCGAGCGCGCCCGCCAGCTCGGCTACGAGGTGTTGCCGGGCGACGCGTGGCTCGAGCAGCCCGTCGACGTGCTGATCCCCGCGGCGCTCGAGAACCAGATCAACGCCGGCAACGCGGGCCGCATCCACTCCCGGGTCAAGCTGCTGGCCGAAGGGGCCAACGGGCCCACCACACCCGAGGCCGACCGGATCCTCGACGAACGCCGCGTGTTCGTGATCCCCGATTTCCTCGCCAACGCCGGCGGCGTCACCTGCAGCTACTTCGAGCAGGTCCAGTGCAACATGAACTACTTCTGGGAGCAGGCCGAGGTGCTCAAGCGGCTCGACGAGCGGATGACCGCCGCCTTCCGGGCCGTCCGCGAGCTGTCGCGCGGCAAGCAGCTGTTCATGCGCGATGCGGCCTACGTGATCGCAATCAGCCGGGTCGCCGACGCCTGCCGCGCCCGCGGCTGGCTCTGAGCCGCCGGTCTCACTCGACGGTGATCGTGTACTCGGGGGGAACGATGAACGAGGCGGCGTAGTACCCGGCGACGACGTAGACCGTGCCGTCGGCCGCGGCCGTGAAGCGGACCAGCGAGTTGTAGTTCCCGGAGGCCTCGTCGTCGTTCGAGCCCAGCACCGCCGGGCCGGTCGGGTTGTAGATCACCAGGTACGGGTCGAGGCGGTCGGTGTTGGTGGCGATCATCCGCACGGCGTAGGCCGTGCCGCTCGTCACGTCGAGCGAGAAGACGTCCAGGCTGCCGTCCTCGAAGGTGTTGGTCACCGGCGTGCCCACCGCCACCGCGCCGTCCGTCGGCGCCAGCGTGAACGGCGAGACGGTCAGCTCGTAGTCGTAGCCCGGTCCGCCCTCGCAGCACTGGTCGCCGAGCGGCACCGTCGCGTCGCCGTAGTAGAACGAGGAGAACTGGCGCCCGTCGAGCCCGACCAGCAGGTGCTGGCCGGTCCACAGGATGACCCACTGCCGGCGCGCCTCGGCGGTGCTCATCGCCGACGGCCCGTACGTCGCGTAGCCGCCGGCGCTGGTCGCGGGCGTCAAGTTGAAGAACGGATAGGTCGACGTGCCGCTGGTGGTCATCGACACATCGACCGCCGTGCCGGCCGTCAGCGTGCCGAGGTTGACGACATCGACGTCGAGCAGCAGGCCGTCGCCGACGGTGGGCGGGCAGAACACGCCGGTCAACGTGTACGGCGTGGTCGCGAACCCGGTCCCGTCCTCGCGACCGGCCGTGCCGTCGTTCGGCTCGGTCTCGGTGCCCGTGCCCGGCGCGCAGTCGAAGCTGAACGACCGCACCCCCGGCGAGCTCCAGCTGGGGGCCGCGGCGATCTCCTGCAGCGCGTAGCGCGGCATCTTCATCTCCACCGCCCCGGCGAACCGGCCGTACAGCCGCATCTCGCGCGCGTCGACGAACAGGTGCAACGGCACGCCGATCTCGCCCGAAGCCACGTCGTCCGGCGGCCAGTAGTTCGTCGGGATGTCGCCGATCACCGCCGGGAAGGTCCACCCGTACCGCGTGGCGTAGTTCCGACCCTCGGCGGCCGTGGCCGGACGTCCCGGCGTGGCGCCGTCGGTGATGATCCCCACCAGCAGCACGCCGTCGGCCCGCAGCTCCTGGTACAGCGCCTCGAGCTTCGCCGCCTCCTGTCCGCAGTACGGACACCACACCGTCGTGACGTAGAACAGGATCGCCTTCAGCGTCCCGCCGTGCGCCTCGTTGGCCTGGTAGAGGTCGTGCAGGTCGAACACCCCGTCGCCGCCGAGGTACTCGTCGGCCGCCGCGCTCACCGAGGTGTAGCTCGTGTCCGGCAGGATGTTGCCCAGCCGCGTCCCGGTGGTTCCGCAGGGGTAGGCCCAGCAGGGATCGGCCCCGTCGTCGTCCCCGTCCGCGTCCGCGTCGGCCTCGGGCACGTCGTCCCCGTCCGCGTCCGGACCCGGCACGTCGTCCCCGTCCGCGTCCGCGTCGGTCCCCGGCGGCGGGCAGTTGCACGCCATCAGGGTCGGATCCCAGCTGCCGGGCAGCGCCGGGATGCAGCAGAACTCGCTGCCCCCCTCGCACAGCAGCTGCGTGCACCGGTCGGTCGGCGTCCCGTCGTCGTCGTCGCACTTCCAGACGAACAGCGCGACGAGCAGCGCCAGCGCCGCCGTCCCGACAAACCCGCGAGCGGTCCAACGATTGCTTTGCATGCCTGATTCTCCCGGCGGTTCACCGCCCTAGATGAGGATGAAAGTCTACCCGACGGCACGCGGACGCGCCAGCAGGAAGGATGGGAGGAGGCGCCCGCCGGAGGCGCCCGCCGGAGGCGCCCGCCGGGGTTGTGTCGGGGCACGGCCGACGGTAGCTTCCGGACGGGCGCGCCGGCGGAACCCCGTCCCGCGCGCCCGACGGAGGAAGCATGCGCTGCACGATCCTGGGAATGCTGGGCCTGGGGGCCCTGCTCGCGGCCTGCAACGGCCGCGAGACCGGCGCGCTCGAACCGACGACGGGACCACGCCTCGACCCGGCGCTGGCCGAGGTCAACGCCGCCGCCCGCGCCGGCGCCGTCGTCGAGACGATCTTCGGCCGCGAGGTCGCCGACCCGTTCCGCGCGCTCGAGGCGGACGACGAGACCACGCGGCGCTGGATCGAGGTCCAGACCGCGTTCACCGAACGGTACCTCGCGGAGCACGCCGACCCGGCCACCGCCGAACGGCTCGAGAAGTACCTGTCGATCGGCTGGTTCGGCGAGCTGGCGCGGGCGGGCGGCCGCACGTTCTACGTCAAGCGCGACGGCGAACAGGAACAGGGCGCGCTGTACGTGCTCGAGCCGGACGCCGCGGAACCCCGGACCCTCGTCGACCCCAACGCCCTCGGCACCCGCACCGCGCTGGACTGGAGCTTCCCCTCGCCCGGCGGCCGCTACGTCGCCTACGGTCTGTCCGAGGCGGGCGACGAGCGCTCGGTGCTCTACGTCCTCGACGTCGACTCCGGCGAGCGCCTCGACGAGCGGATCGACCACACCAAGTGGACCAGCCTGTCGTGGCTCGCCGACGAGACGGGCTTCTACTACACGCGCTACCCGCGGGAGGGCGAGGCCGACTGGGACGCCGAGAACGAGGACTCCTACTTCGCCCACCTGTTCTTCCACGCGCTCGGCACCGACCCCGCCGGGGACCCGCTGGTCTATCGGCTGACCGCCAAGACCGACTTCGTCGGCCCCGACGTCTCCGCCGACGACCGCTGGGTGGTGCTCAACGTGTTCCACGGCTGGTCGCAGAGCGACGTCCTGCTGCTGGACCGCTCCGCCCCCGGCGCCGAGCCGATCCCGGTGGACGTGGGGGGCGAGCACCTGGTCTCGGGCGAGGTGCAGGGCGACCGCCTGTACCTCGGCACGAACCAGGACCACCCGCGCTTCCGCATCGTCGCCGCACCGCTCGACACGCCCGCCGACCGGACGACCTGGACCGAGGTGGTTCCCGAGGGCGAGGGGACCATCGAAGGGTGGTCGTTCGTGGGCGACGGCCTGGCCGTCCGCACCACCGAGGACGTGCAGAGCCGGCTACGCCGCTTCGGCCTCGACGGCACGCCGCGCGGCGAAGTCGAGCTGCCGATGCGCGGCTCGGTCGACGGGCCGGCGGAGAACCGCGACGACGGCCGCGTGGTGTTCGAGTTCGACTCGTTCACCCAGCCGCCGACGCTGTACGCCTACGACCCGGACGCGGGCGAGCTGCGCGAGCTGGACCGCGTGCAGAGCGACCTCGACCCCTCGCACTACGAGCTGCGGCGCGAGACGGTGCCTTCCGCCGACGGCACGCCGATCGTGGTCTACCTCGTGCTGCCCGCCGGCGCCCCGGCCGACGGCGCGCGACCCACGCTGGTCACCGGCTACGGCGGCTTCAACGTGCCGATGCTGCCGGGCTTCGTGCGCAACACCCTGTACTGGCTCGAGCGCGGCGGGATCTACGTCCAGGCCTCGCTGCGCGGCGGCTCCGAGTTCGGCGAGGAGTGGCACCGGGCCGGGATGCTCGAGAACAAGCACAACGTGTTCGACGACATGGAGGCGGTGCTGCGCTGGCTGCCGACGACCGGCCTGACCTCCCCCGAGCACCTCGCGATCACCGGCGCCTCCAACGGGGGCCTGCTGGTGGGCGCCATGCTCACCCGCTGCCCCGACGCCTTCCGCGCCGCCATCGCCTCGGTCGGGCTCTACGACATGGTCCGCTTCCCGGCGTTTCCGCCGGCCGAGATCTGGATGTCCGAGTACGGCGACCCGTCGGAGCCCGAGGCGTTCGCGTGGCTCCTCGACTACTCGCCGTACCACGCCGTCCGCGACGGCACCCCCTACCCCGCCGCGCTCGTGGCCACCGCCGACCGCGACACCCGGGTCTCGTGGAAGCACTCGACCAAGTTCGCCGCCCGGCTCCAGGAGGCCGGCAGCTCCGGCCGGCCGATCCTGTTCCACCTCGAACGCTCCGTCGGCCACGGCGCCGGCACCGGCCGCAGCGACATGGTGCGCGAATACGTGAGGAACTACACGTTCCTCGAGACCGAGCTGGGGCTGCGCTGAATCCCGGAGGGCTCCCGAACGTAGAAGGTCCGTGATGTTCCGCCGCACGCTCGCCGCCGCCGCCCTCGCCTCCCTGCTCGCCTCCCCGGCCGCCGCCGACGAACTGGAGCCGGTCAAGGTCCACATCGTCGGCCGCGCGGCGGCCGGCGGAGCCTGGACCGACGCCCCGACCGAGGCCCGCCTCGGCGATGCGCCCGAGCTGGCGGTGGTGCTCGAAGCCCGCGAGGGACGCCGGCGCCGGGTGGTCTACCTGGTGGACGACGAGGTCGCGCCGCTGACGATCGGCGGCCGCGCGGTCGCCGACGAACGGCGCCGCGCCTGGGACGCGCTGGGGACGGTGGCCGTCCGCT
>CAZMRP010000317.1:0-6345 GCA_964568275.1 uncultured Myxococcales bacterium | reverse complement strand
GCCCTCAGGGGGCGCCCGCGACCGCTCGACCTGGCCCGCGCGGCGCTGGAGGCGCTGCGGGGACGGCTGGACGAGGCGCTGCTGGCGGCGGCGGAGCGCCGCGGCAAACGACTGGTGGTGGTGGAGCCGGACCCGCCCCGCAGCGGTCCGTTCCGGCTGGACCGCGGAGCTGCGGCGTGCGAGGCGAGCCGAGCGCACGCGCTCGGCGCCCTGCGGACCGGCGTTCGATGAATCATCCGCTGCTGCGGCTGGCACGGCGGTTCCGCCCCGCGGACCTGCGCTACCTGATGCCCCACGTGTTCGCGGGCCGCGTGCTGGCGCTGGCTCGGCAGTCCCACGGCGAGCTCGGGGCGACCCCGCTGGACGAGCGGGACGCGGAGTACGTGGGCGAGGTGGTCGAGGCGGTGCGCCTGCTGTTCCGGCGCTGGTTCCGGCCGCGGCTGGAGGGGCTGGAGAACCTGCCGGCCGCGGGACCGGCGCTGCTGGCGGGCAACCACAACGGCGGACTGCTGACGTTCGACGCGCTGCTGGTCTGGCAGGCGGTGTGGGACCGCTTCGGCCCGGAGCGGCGCGTCTACGGCCTGGGGCACGACGCGATCCAGTGGGAACCCCTGCTGCACCGCTATCTCGTGCCGCTCGGCGTGCTGCGGGCCTCGCACCGCGACGCCGAACAGGCGCTGGCCGCCGGCCACCTGGTGCTGGTCTACCCCGGGTCGGACTTCGACTCGTTCCGCCCGTTCTGGGAGCGGCAGCGCATCGTGCTCGCCGGACGGACCGGCTTCGTCCGACTGGCCCTGCACGCGCGGGTCCCGGTGGTGCCGGTGGTGGGCGCGGGAGGCCAGGAGCAATTCCTGGCGTTGACGCGGGGCGAGTCGCTGGCGAAGGCGCTGGACCTGCCCCGCCGGCTGCGCACCAAGGCCTTCCCGCTGGCGGTGTCCGTTCCGTGGGGGCTCACCTCGGCCTGGCTTCCCTACCTGCCGCTGCCGGCGCAGCTGACGGTGTCGTTCCTGCCGGCGCTGCGCTGGGACCGGCTGCCGGCCGGCTCGGACCGGGACCCGGAGACCGTTCGGGCCTGCTATCACGAACTGGAATCGGTGATGCAGGCCGAGCTGGACCGGCTGCACCGGGGGCGCATCCCGTGGCTGGGGCGACCGGAGGATCGGGGTCGCGGCGGCTGAGCGCCCGCCGGCTCAGGCGGTCCAGCCCGAGAGGTCGAGCAGCCAGACCATCAGGCCGGCGATGAAGGCGGAGCAGGGGATGGTGAGCAGCCAGGCCCAGACGATCCGGCCCGCGACGCCCCAACGGACGGCCGAGGGGTTGACCGTCGAGCCGACGCCGACGATGGCGCCGGTGATGGTGTGGGTGGTGCTGACCGGGACGCCGAGGAAGCTGGCGAGGAACAGCGACAACGCCCCGCCGGTCTCGGCGCAGAATCCTCCGACCGGCTTGAGGTCGGTGAGGCCCATGCCCAGGGTGCGGATCACGCGCCAGCCGCCGAGGAGCGTGCCGAGCGAGATGGCGGCGTAGGCCGACAGGACGACCCACAGCGGAACGTGGAAGGTATCGATGTAGCCGGTGCTGTAGAGCAGGACGGCGATGATGCCCATCGTCTTCTGGGCGTCGTTGGAACCGTGGCCGAGGCTGAACGCCGCGGACGAGATCAACTGCCCGACCCGGAAGACCCGGTCGACGCGCCGGGGTGTCCAGCGGCGGAAGATCCAGAACACGGCGACCATCAGCAGGTAGCCGAGGACCAGGCCGAGCACCGGGGAGAGGACGATGAACAGCGCGACCTTGGCCAGCCCGCCGGTCACCAGCACGCCGGTGCCGCAGTGCGCCACGCCCGCCCCGGCCAGGCCGCCGATCAGGGCGTGCGAGACGCTGATCGGCAGGCCGAACTTGGTGCAGGTCACGGCCCAGGCAATCGCCCCGACCAGCGCCGCGAGCACCAGCCACGGCGTGATCACCGTCGGGTCGACGATCCCCTTGCCGATGGTCTTGGCCACGGCCACGCCGAAGGTGAACACGGCGGCGAAGTTGAAGAACGCGGCCCAGCCCACGGCGAGCCAGGGCGACAGGACGCGGGTGGAGACGATCGTGGCGATGGAGTTCGCCGCGTCGTTCATGCCGTTGACGAAGTCGAAGATCAGCGCCAGGGCGACGATCAGGATGACGAGCGTCAACATCGCCGCCTCACCCCTGCTCGATGACGATCCCCTCGATGATGTTCGCGACGTCCTCGCAGCGATCGATCGCCGTCTCGAGGACCTCGTAGATCTCCTTCCACTTCATCAGCATCTTGATGTCCTGCTCCTCGCGGAACAGCTTGGCGATGGCGCGGTGCGTCACCGTGTCGCCCTCGTTCTCCAGCCGGTTGATCTCGATGCACAGCTCGAGCACCGCCTTGGGGTTCTTGCGCGACCGTTCCAGCTCGGCCACCGCCTTGGGCAGCAGCCGCGCGGCCCGCGTCAGCACCTTCGCCAGCTCCCGGCACTCCGGGGTCGCCTCGCGGATCTCGTACAGCTCCATCCGGGCGGCGGCGGAATCCACCAGGTCGAGCACGTCGTCGAGCCGGCCGGCGAGGCGGTGGATGTCGTCGCGATCGAACGGGGTCACGAAGGTCCGGTGCACCGTCTCCACCGTCCGGTGCGTCACCTCGTCCCCCTCGTGCTCGAACGACTTGATCCGCCGCACGTGCGCCGACAGGTTCCCCATGTCCCCCAGCATGACCTCGAAGGCCTCGCACGCCGCCACGCTCTTCTCCGCCGTCTTGGCGAACAGCTCGAAGAACACCTTCTCCCGCGGGATCAAGGCTTCCAGCATGGCGGCACCACCCTTCCCTTCCACAGCCCCGTCGGCGAGGTCGGACCGGTCCCGGTCGGACGCTCGTGTACTATGCCGCCGAGCCGAAATGCAACCGCGGCGTCACGGAAGTGCCACCGAAACGACACTTCAGCTCGGCCGACTGGCCCGCGACACCGGCGGTGGACGACGCTGCGGGCCCGGCCCGTGCGCTAGCGGCAGGGGACCCGCCAGGCGTCCAATTCGAGGCGCTTGATCAGCGTATCGAAGTCGAGCGCGTTGGCCTGCGGGCAGATTTCGTCCGCCAGGCTCGCCGCGCCGTACTCCACCTGGAACACCGCCTTGCCCGCGGCGAGGAACGGTTCCAGCAGCTCGCACTCGTCCCACTGGAAGCACTCCTCGTTCAGCGCCCAGTCGAAGTCCGGCTCCAGCGCATCGACCTGCTCGAGGTCGTTCTTCAGGCCGACACTGAGCCCGCGGGCGTGCGCTTCCGCGGCGAGGAACCGGTTGTAGTCGAGCTGATCGGCCGCGGTGAGGGGGAACCCGCTGTCGTTCGAGTAGCCGTCGACGTTGTCCGGCTCCACGCCGTCGCAGCGCTTGGCGACGGCGAGGTCGAGCCGCGCGCGAATCACGGTCCGGACGCCCGCATCGCGGATGTCGAGCCAGGTCTCGCCGTCCCAGCCTTCCAGCGGGTCGCCGACGGCGGAGGTCGGGAAGTCGTCCGCGTCGTCGCGCCACTCCTCGCGGCTCCCGGCGCTGAAGTAGCAGATCACGGCGACCCCGCGGGCCCGCAACCCGTCGATCGTCGCCTGCGGCGCCTCGAACAGGTCGATGTCGTACATCTCGACGTCGAGCGACGCGTCGATCGCTTCGGTGAGCTGCCACTGCCAGCTCGTGCCGGGGGTCGGGCGCCAGATGCCGGGCGGCGCGTCCGGCGCATCGGCGGCGTCGTCCGCCTCGGGCCGGTCCTCCGGGACGTCCCCGGGGTCGGGCGGGGCGTCGTCCGGCCCGTCCGGCGGCACGGCGTCCTCGTCGCCGACGTCGAGCCGATCCTCGGCGGCGTCCGGCGGCAGTTCGCCCGGGGCGTCCTCGCCCGACGAATCCGCCGCGTCGCTCGCCCCGTCGTCGCCGCAACCGGCCGCCGACGCCGCGAGGCACGCGCCGAACCACCACACGAGCCACGATCGGGTCATTCCGCCCTCCTACGCACGCCGCGCAACGCCGCCAGAGTAGCGCCGACGGCCGGCCGCCACAACGATGAGCCGCGGGGGAGCCGTACGCGGCTTGACTTCGGCCGGCGGCGGCGCGAGCTTCGCGGCGTGGACACCGCGCGACCCGGACCGGACACCGCCGACTCGACCGTGCTCTCGTACCCGGACGTCGCCGAGGCGGCGGCGCCGCCGCTGGAGCTGAGCGACGACGAACGCCGCTCGGTGGAGCGGGTCAACGCGAAGGTCGCGGCCGGCGAGAACCTGGTCAAGATGCTCGACTTCCTGTTCGACTCGACCCGCGGCGTCTGCCCCTGCGACCGGATCGCGGTGTCGTTCCTGGAGAACGACGGGCGGCGGGTGGTGTGCCACTGGGTGCGGGCCGAGTACGAGCCGGTGCTGCTCGCGAAGGGGTTCGCCGGGGACCTCGAGGGCAGCTCGCTGCAGCCGATCATCGGCACCGGGCATCCGCGCGTGATCCGCGACCTGCGCCGGTACCTCGAGCTGCACCCCGACAGCCCCTCGACGAAGCTGCTGGTCCGCGAAGGGGTCCGCTCGAGCATGACCGCGCCGCTGGCGGTCGACGGCCGCCCGGTGGGGTTCCTGTTCCGCAGCTCGCGGCTGCCGGACGCCTTCGACGAGCGGCAGGTGCGGCTGCACTTCGCGGTGGCGGAGCGGCTCGGGCAGGCCGTGGAGAAGGCGTGGCGCATCGAGCAGCTCGAGGCGGCGAACCGGGCGTACCTGGAGCTGATGACGTTCGTGACGCACGAGCTGAAGGGCCCGCTGGCGGCCCAGGTATCCCTCGGCACGACCCTCACCGAAGGCTACGTCGGGGAGCTCAGCGGACCGCAGCGCGAGACCGTCGAGCGGATGGTGGCGCGGGCCCGCGGACTGCTGCGGCTGGTCGGCGACTACCTCGACCTGGCGCGGGTCGAGGGCGACGGGCCGCGGGCCGAGTTGCGCGACGGGGTCGACCTCGGCCGCGAGGTGCTCGACCCGGCCTTGGAGACCGTGCGGCCGCTGTTCGAGGAACGGCGGATCGAGTTCTCCGAGCGGCGCGAGGGACCGCTGGACGGTCTGCGGGGCGACCCGGCCCTGCTGCAGATCGTGCTCCACAATCTGCTGGGCAACGCGGTCAAGTACGGGAACGAGGGCGGCCGGGTGGAGCTGACCGCGCGGCGGGCGGCCGACCACCTGGAGGTGGCCGTCTGGAACGAGGGCCCCGGCTTCCCGGAGAGCGAGAAGGGACGCCTGTTCCGCCGCTTCTCGAGGATCCCGTCCCCGGAGCTGCTGTCGCGCAAGGGCTCGGGCGTCGGGCTGTACGTCTCCTGGCAGATCGTCCGGCTGCACGGGGGCCGGATCTGGGCCGACTCGGAGCCGGGACGCTGGGCCCGCTTCTCGTTCCGCCTGCCCGCCTGAAATCGCGGCCCCTCAGCGGCCGAACCGCCGGCCGCGCTGCTGGTAGGTGCGCACGATGCGCAGGAAGTCCAGCTCCCGGAACGCGGGAAAGTGGACGTCCGTGAACACCAGCTCGGCGTAGGCCGCCTGGAACAGCAGGAAGTTCGACAGCCGCACCTCGCCCCCGGTCCGGATCAACAGGTCCGGCTCGTCGGCGCCGGCGCAGAGCCGCGCGCCGAGCAGCCGTTCGTCGACGGCGGCCGGGTCGAGCCGCCCCGCGGCGACGTCGTCGGCGATCGAGCGCACGGCGTCGACGATCTCCTGCCGCCCCCCGTAGGCCAGGCAGATGCGGAACTCGAACCCGTCGTAGCCCGCCGTCGCCGCCTCGGCCCGCCGGGCGGCCGCGGCGACGTCGGCCCGCAACTGGTCCGGACGACCGAGCACCCGGACGCGGATCCGGTTCCGGTGTACCCGAATATCCTCGGCCAATTCCGCAAGTTTGCACGCGAACAAGTCCATCAGAGCTCGAACTTCCGCCGGGTCGCGTCGCAGGTTCTCCGTGGACAACGCGTAGACGGTCAGCGTGTGGACGCCCAGCCGCCGGCACCACTCGAGGAGCTGCTCGAGGGTCTCGGAGCCGAGCAGGTGACCGTCGGAGGCGGCGAGGCCGCGGCGCCGGGCGTGGCGCCGGTTGCCGTCGAGGATCACGGCGACGTGGCGCGGGACTTCGCCCGCCCGCACCTCGCGGCGCAACCGCTCGGCGTAGGCCCGTTCGAGCACGCCGCGCGCCGCACGTCCGGCGGCATCGCGCATCCGCAACCCGCCCATGCCGCGTGCGCCTCCCCGCCGCTCAGCCGTCGCGATCGACGGCCGCGTCGGCCGCGGCCGCCAGCCAATCGCGCCAGGGGCCCGCGGGCAGTGCCGTCAGCGCCGCGAC
>CAZMRP010000316.1:0-6350 GCA_964568275.1 uncultured Myxococcales bacterium | reverse complement strand
CCGGGTCACCGTTCGTGCCCACCCCGGCCTCGGATGTGGTTTCGGCGACCGACAGCCGGCGTGCACATCGATTCGGGAGTTCCCGAGCGGGGCTTCCGCTGTGCCGCAGATGAGGAGTAGCGCGCCGGCCTCGCCCTCCTCCGGGTGTGGCGCGCCCGACTTCCCAAACACAAGCATGCACCACGCGGCCTCCGCGAGGCACCACCGGGTGCGGGAACCGCCGCGGTCGCTCGCCGGCTCCGGGGCCTCAGACCTCCGACGCCGACACCGGGGTCGCCGGGATGAAGGGGTAGCACGGCAGCTCGCGCAGCAGCACCCCTTCGCGTGAGATCAGCGACGCCTGCTCCACCTCCACCAGGTGGACCGCGCCGAGGTCCGGCAGGCACCGCGCCAGCACGCCCACCACCTGCGAGCCGGAGTCGAACTGGAACAGCACCCGCTTGCCCACCAGACTTCGTAGCCGTACGGCGTCCATGCTAGCCTCCCGACGGCGCCGGGGAGGCGCCGTGTGCCGACAGCGTCGAGCGGGGCGGGACGGGAGTCAAGCGCGATGTCCGAGACGGCGGGACGATGGGCCCGGGAGGAGCGCTTCGCGGCGGAGTTGGCGCGCCGCGCGGGCGAGGTGATCCTGCGCTGGTACGCCCGTGGCGACGACGTCGGCCTGGAATGGAAAGGCCGCAACGACCCGGTCACCGCCGCCGACAAGGAAGCCAACACGCTGATCGTCGAGGCGCTGCAGCGCGAATTCCCCGACGACGCGATCCTCGCCGAGGAGTCGGCCGACGACCGCACCCGGCTCGGCCGCCCACGCCTGTGGCTGGTCGACCCGCTCGACGGCACCAAGGAGTTCGTGGCCCGCAACGGCGAGTTCGTGATCATGATCGCGCTAGCCGAAGAGGGACGCCCGGTGCTCGGGGCGATCCTGCACCCGACCTCGAACACCCTGCTCCACGCCCGCCGCGGCGGCGGCGCCTGGGCCGAGACCGACGCCGGCTCGCGGCGGCTCGCCGTCTCCGACCGCCGCGAGCTCGCCGACTTCCGCCTGCTCGTCTCGCGCTCGCACCGCTCGGCCAAGGTCGACGCCCTGCGCGCGCGCCTCGGCCTGGCCCACGAGACCCCCTGCGGCTCGGTGGGGCTCAAGATGTTCCGGCTCGCCACGGGCGAGGCCGACCTGTACGTGCACCTCGGCGGCGGCACCAAGGAGTGGGACCTCGCGGCGCCCGAGATCCTGATCCGCGAGGCGGGCGGGGCGCTGACCGACGCGGACGGCGCACCGATCCCGTACAACCGCCCCGACGTGCGCACGCCGACCGCCTACGCGGCGAGCAACGGCCCCCGCCACGCCGAGATCCTCGCCGGGCTGCGCGCGGTGCTGGCGGAGGGGACGTGATCTACGAGCGGATCTTCCCGCGCTGGCGCCCGCGGCCGGAGCTGCGCCCGCGGACCCGCGACGCCGCGGGGGCGGCGCTCGTCTTGCGCTGGCTCGGCACCGCCGGATTCGTCGTGGAGGCCGGCGGCACCACGCTGCTGGTCGACCCGTTCCTCAGCCGGCCGTCGCTGCCGCGCGTCGCGACCCGGCCGCTGGAGCCCGACGAGGACGCGTTGCGGGCGCACCTGCCGGCGCGGGTCGACGCGATCCTGTGCAGCCACGGCCACTACGACCACCTGCTCGACGCGCCCCGCATCGCCCGCTGGACCGGCGCCCCGCTGGTCGGCTCGGCGAGCGTCTGCCACGTCGGACGCGCCGAGGGGCTGCCGGAGGCGCAGCTGGTGGAGGTGCCGCCGACCGGCCTGCAACGCCGCTTCGGCGGGATCGAGGTCCGGTTCGTCCCGAGCCTGCACGGCCGGATCCTGCTCGGCCGCGTGCCGCACGCCGGGACCCTCGCGGCGCCGCCGCGGCTTCCCGCGCGCTGGTTCGAGTACCTCGACGGCGGCGTGTTCGGCCTGCTGCTCGAGGCCGGCGGGAGCACCGTCTACCACAACGGCAGCGCCGACCTGATCGACGCCGAGCTGCGCGGCACGCGGGCCGACGTGGTGTTGGTGGGGCTGGCCGGGCGCTTCGCCACGCCGGGCTATCTCGGACGGCTCGTCGGTCTGCTCGACCCGCGGGCCGTGGTGCCGACGCACCACGACGCGTTCTTCGCGCCGCTCGGGCGCGGGGTGCACCTGCTGCCGGGAATCGACCTCGACGGCTTCACGGCCGAGGCGCGGCGGCTCGCCCCGGCGGCGACGGTGGTGGTGCCGGACTACGAGGAGCCGCTCGTGGTGCCGGCGGGCGACGCCCGCGGCCTCGCGCTGCTCGACCGCCGCGACCACGGCTGACCGCGGGGCGCGACCGCGGGGTGCAACCCGCGGCGCGCCTGCGCTATGGTCGCCGCCCATGGAACCGTTCCTCGTCGATCGAGAGCACTACCGCCGGCAGGACCCGCGGACCGCCGAGGGGCTGCGCGCGCTGTGCGCCTTCAACCGCATCAACGCGCTGTCGTGCATCCAGGACGCCGCCCACGGCTGGCTCGGCGCCACGTTCTCCGTGGCCGAGCTGCTGACGGTGCTGTACTTCCGGCTCGGCGAGCGGAACGTCGTGCTGTCCAAGGGGCACGCCGCGCCGATGCAGTACGCCTGCCTGTACGGCGTCGGGCGGCTCGAGCGCGACCGGCTGCTGCGCTACAAGGACGGACCCGAAGGCCTTCCCGCCCACGTGGAGCGGGGGACGCCGGGCGTCCCGTTCACCACCGGCTCGCTGGGGCAGGCGCTGTCGCGCACCGCCGGCCTGGCGCTCGACCGGCCCGACGAGCGGTTCTTCGTGGTGCTCGGCGACGGCGAGCTGCAGGAGGGCCAGTGCTTCGAGGCGCTGCAGACGGTGGTCCACCGCGACCTGCGGCAGCTGCGGACGATCGTCGATGCCAACGGGTTCCAGACCGAGCAGCCCGTGGAGCGGGTCAAGCGCATGGCCGACCCGCGGCGCGTGTTCGAGGGACTCGGTCTGGCCTTCCGCGACGTGGACGGCCACGACCCCGAGGCGCTGGCCGCGGCGCTCGTCGAACCGCCGGACCGGCCGCTCGTGATCTGGGCGCGCACGACCAAGGCGGGCGGCTCGGCACTGCTGGCACCGGAGGACGGCCGGCAGCCGTGGCACAGCCGCGTGCCGGACGACGCGCTGTACTGGCGGCTCGTCGAGGAGCAGGTCGACCGGTCCGGCTCGGCCGAGCTGCGAGCGGAGCTGGAGCGGCACCCCCGCAGCCCGTCGGGACCCCGCCCCGCGCCCGTCCCGTCCGAGCCGTCGACCCGCGAAGGCTTCACGCGGCGGCTCGAGGCGCTGCTCGACGAGCGGCCCGAGCTGGAGGTACTGGACGCCGACCTGGCCAAGGCCTGCGGCCTGGAGCGGATCGCCGTGCGCGGCCGGCAGTTCCACGAGCTGGGCATCGCCGAGCAGGATCTGGTCTCCTTCGCCGGCGGCCGCGCGCTGGCCGGGAAGCTGCCGGTGGTCCACACCTACGCCGCGTTCTACAAGCGGGCGCTCGACCAGCTTCACCTGAACCAGATCGACCGGTTGCGCGTGATCTACGCCGGGCACTACGCCGGGCTGTGCTACTTCACCGACGGCAAGACGCACCAGTCGACGAACGACCTGTCGCTGATGTCGGCGATCCCCGAGCTGTGGGTCGTGGAGCCGCCGGACGCGCACCACGCCGCCGCGCTGCTCGACTGGGCGGTGGACGAGGCGGACCGTGCGGTGTACTTCCGGCTGCGGCGCACGCCGCTGACGCTCGGCCTGCCTCGCGAGGCCGTCCGCCCCGACCGGCCGCTGGCGCTCGGCGACGACCTGCGCCGCTGCTTCTGGACCATCGGCCCGGTCTCGACGCGCCTGGCGCTGGAGGCGCGCGCGACGCCCGGTTTCTCGGACTTCGGCGTGCTCGTGCAGAGCGTCCTGCGCGGGCCGTGCGACCTCGAGCACCTGCGCGGACTGCTGGCCTCCACCGAGGAGATCGTCACGATCGAGGAGGATCTGGCGCCCGGCGCCCTGCACACCTTCGTCGCCGGCGTCTGCCGCAGCCTGGGGCTGTCTCCACGGCTTTCCGGCAAGAGCGTCGACCGCTGGGGCGCCTCGTTCCGCACCCTCGACGCCTGCCTCGACCACTTCGGCTTTCGGCCCGACGGGCTCCCCGCGCCGGGCCGCCGCTGACCGCGACGCCCCTTGCCGCCTCCGCCCTCCCGCGGCATTCTGTGGACCGTGCCGGCACGGAGCGCCCGGAGCGAGGCGGGCCGGCCCGGAGGTTCCACGATGCACAGCGCCTTGCGACTTCTCGGACTGCTTGCCGTGCTGTTGCCCCTGGCCTGCGGCGACGACGACTCGTCCGTCGCCGACGACGGCGGAGTCGACGTTCCGGTGGACGTCGCGGAGGACGTGGCGCCGGACCTCGGCGCGGATGCCGACGCCGACCCCGATGTCGGACCCGATGCCGACGCCGACGCCGACCCCGATGTCGGACCCGACGCCGATGTCGGACCCGACGCCGACGCCGACGCCGACCCCGATGCCGGACCCGACGCCGACGTCGACGCCGACCCCGATGCCGATGCCGACGTCGAGCCGCTGGACGGGTTCGGGGCGCTCTCCGGGGCGTGCGGCGTGCTGGACGACGCCGAGTGGACCAGCAGCTCGCCGTTCCTGTTCCGCGGGACGATCGACTTCGGCACGACGGCCTACGACCCGGCGCTGCTGTCGGACGGCGCGCGGGAGATCCTGGCCGACGGGACGGCGGGGGGCAGCTCGGGCGAGTCGGAGGCGATCTCGTACGACGTGCTGTACCGCTGCGAGCTGGCGGCGCTGTTGCTGTCGGAGACGGAGATCGTCTACGACCCGCCGACGAGCGTGAAGACCGACTACCTGTCGTCGATCGACGCGCGGAACGTGGGGGTGAGCGTGACGCGGGCGTTCCACTATCCGCCGACGGAGCCGTGCGTGGCGGCGGACCTGGCCTCGCTGCTCGACCGGAAGCTCGACGATTGCCGGGTCTCGCAGGACAACGCCGACCCGTCGAACCCGTGGGGCCGGTCGATCCTGCACGTGATCGCCTACAGCCCGCAGTGCGCGGACGCCACCGAGGCGGCCTACGCGACGCTCGACGCGACGACCAAGGGCGACGTCATCGTCTACGTCACGGTGACGGAGGGCGACGACGCGTTCCTCTACTGAGCTCGTTGCGACGCGGCCCCGCCGACGACTAGGATGACCGGCATGGCGGGTCAGAAGTGCATCAACTGCAACGCGGTCCTGCCGCTGGGCGACCCCGGCGGCGTCGTCGTCTGCCCGTTCTGCAGCGCCCAGAACCGCGCGGCGGGGGCCGTCCCGCCGCTCCCGGTCCTGCCCCCGCTCGGCGGCCGCAGAACCGAGACCACGACCCTCGGCCGCATCATCCTGCTGGTGGTGGTGCTGAGCATCCTCGGCATCGTCGGCGTCACGATCTGGACGGTGACGCGCGCGGTGACCAAGGCGGCGAGCTCGACCCGCACCGTGACCGGGTCGACGACGGTCACGGTGACGCGCCCGGGAGGCGTGACGGTCCTGCAGGGCGACGAGCTGCCGATCAACGACCTGTTCGAGCTGACGCCCGAGGGCAACGTGCTGCTGAAGATCCCGGGAGCCGAGCTCGCCCCGCACCTCGGGACCCGCACGGCGACCCTCGTTCCCGCGAGTCCCCCGACGCCCCCGGCGGAGCAGCTCGTGCCGCCGACGGAGCTGGCGACGCTCGAGAAGGGACGCTGGGTCGCGCTCGACCCCGCGGACCTGCCGGGCGGCTTCGCGACGTTCGACCCGACCGCCGCCGTCCCGTGGTTCCTCGCCGCGGCCCGGCGCTGGAGCGCCGACGCGCGCTTCGAGCGGATCACCGTCGACGGAGTGCGGGCGGACGGCACGGTCGAGCTGTCGGCCGGCGGGTCCGCCGTCGAGTACCGGCTCTACTCGCCCGCGTTGCGCGCGAGCGCGGTCGCGGCGGCGGCCGTCTCGACGGAGCCGGTGTACTCGGAGCTGCGGCTGCGACTCGCGCAGGGGCGGCTGACGGCGAGGCTCGACGGCGACGGCGGCCACGCGTTCGAATCCCCGGCCGACTTCGAGGTCCAATGCGCCATGCCGCGGGTGCTCGAGCTGCTGCGCGGTCACGGACTGTCGCCGCTGCCGTCCTACGAGCTGACGATGAGCTGCAGCGACGGTCCGTGCAAGTGGATGGTCCACGCGCCGCACGGCGGGCCGGCGCTCGCCGCCTGGAACGCCGACGTGCCGGAGATTCCCGCCGGCGACTGCTCGCGGTTCCCCGAGACCCCACGTCCGGGAGGCCGCTGATGTCCCCGTC
>CAZMRP010000315.1:0-6369 GCA_964568275.1 uncultured Myxococcales bacterium | reverse complement strand
GGCCGGGCATCCTGCTGCAGGGCTGGTACACCGCCGAGTTCCTGGGCACCGGCGCCGACGAGGTCGACAACACGTTCCGCATCCGGCGCGCCGAGCTCAGCGCGCAGGGCGAGATCGTCCCCGGCTGGGTCCGCTACAAGCTGATGATCGACCCGGCCAAGGTGCTCGAGTTCGGCTCCGCCGCCATCGAGGTCGAGAACCAGGACCCGCCGCCGACCGACCCGGCCAACCCGGAGCAGGTCACGGTCCGCCAACCCGTCTCCGCCGTGTCGATGTTCCAGGACTTCTTCGTCACCTTCCTCGTCCCGTACGTGGAGATCTCGATCGGCCAGTTCAAGATCCCCGTCAGCTGGGAAGGTTTCGGCTCGTCGTCCCGCCTGCTGTTTCCCGAGCGGGCGGCGGTGTCCCGGCGGTTCGGCGACCGCCGCGACCTGGAGCTCCAGCTCTCGTACTCGCGCTTCCAGTACGACGAGCGCACGCCCGGCAACCAGCTGATCCTGTCCGCCCAGGCCTCCTACTGACGCCCGGGATTCCGCAGAGATGTGGCTTGCCCGTCACGCCGTTGTCACACGCCGCCGAGATGTTCCGGGCGGCGAAGAAGGGAGTCGAACGATGTCCGGAACCACCAGAGTCGCCGCACTGTTCGTCCTCGGAGCCCTCGTCCTCACCACCTCCCCCGGCTGCCGGAAGCAGTCGACGGCCGGCATGGTGCGCGTGGACGGCTCGAGCACCGTCTTCCCGATCATGGAGGCCGTCGCCGAGGAGTTCGGCAAGTCGCATCCGGAGGTCAAGGTGACGGTCGGGATCTCCGGCACGGGCGGCGGGTTCAAGAAGTTCTGCGCCGGAGAAACCGACGTCTCCGACGCCTCGCGCCCGATCAAGTCGACGGAGGTCGAGGCGTGCGCGAACGCCGGGATCGAGTACGTCGAGCTGCCGATCGCCTACGACGGCATCGCGATCGTCGTCCACCCGCGCAACGACTGGGCCGAGCACATCACGGTCGAGGAGCTGGGGCGGCTCTGGGCCCCCGAGGCGCAGGGCAGGGTGCTGCGCTGGAGCGACGTGCGCGTCGGCTGGCCCGACCGCGAGATCCACCTCTTCGGACCCGGCGTCGATTCCGGGACCTACGACTACTTCACCGAGGCGACGGTCGGCAAGGCGCACTCCAGCCGCGGCGACTTCACCTCCAGCGAGGACGACAACGTCCTGGTCCAGGGCATCGCCACCGACGAGCTGGCGCTCGGCTTCTTCGGCTTCGCCTACTACGACGAGAACCGCGACAAGCTCAAGCTGCTCCCGGTCGACGACGGCAGGCCCGAGAACGGCGACGGCCCGATCGGCGCCTCCCACGAGACGATCCGCAACGGCACCTACCAGCCGCTCTCGCGACCGGTGTTCCTCTACGTCGCGACGAAGTCGCTCGACCGGCCCGAGGTGGCCGCGTTCGTCGAGTACGGCCTGACGGAGGGCGTGCCGCTGATCGCGGAGGTCGGGTACGTGCCGCTGCCCGAGCGGGCCTACCCGCTGGCGCTGCACCGGCTGCGCGAGCGCCGCACGGGCTCGCTGTTCGCCGGCAAGGGCTCGATGGTCGGCGTCACGATCGACACGCTGCTGGAACGGGAGGCCGCCGCCGCGCCGCAATGACGTCCCCCGAGCGCCACGCCGACGCCACGGGGGCCGACCCGCCGGCCCCGGGGGAGCGCTCGTCCCGCGCGTCGTCCGGACCGACCGCCGCCGCCGCCGACGACCTGCTGCGTCCCCGGGCCCGCTCCGAGCAGCTCGTGCGGGTCTTCCTGTTCGCCTGCGCCCTGGTCTCGGTCGTCACCACCGTCGGCATCGTGGTCGTGCTGGTCCGGGAAAGCGCCGGGTTCTTCGCCGAGGTCTCGCTGGCCGACTTCTTCGGCGATTCCGAGTGGACGCCGCTGTTCGACGACAAGCACTTCGGCATCTGGCCGCTGCTGGTCGCCACGCTGCTCACCACGCTGATCGCCGTGCTGGTGGCGTTGCCGTTCGGACTGCTGGCCGCGATCTACCTCGCGGAGTTCGCGCCCGAACGCCTCCGGCGCGTGCTCAAGCCGGCGCTCGAGGTGCTCGCCGGCATCCCGACCGTGGTCTACGGCTACTTCGCCCTGATCTACGTCACCCCGGCCCTGCAGCACGTCATCCCCGGCCTCGCCGGCTTCAACGCGCTCGGCCCCGGCATCGTGATGGGGATCATGATCCTCCCGATCATCGCCTCGCTCAGCGAGGACGCGATCTACGCCGTGCCGGCCAGCCTGCGCGAGGCGTCGTACGCCCTCGGCGCCGGCCGGCTGCGCACCGTGTTCCGCGTCGTGCTCCCCTCGGCCTTCTCCGGCATCGGCGCCTCGGTGATCCTCGGCGTCTCGCGCGCGATCGGCGAAACGATGATCGTCGCCATCGCCGCCGGGCAGCAGCCGCGCCTGACGCTCGACCCCCGCGTCCCGATCGAGACCATGACCGCCTACATCGTCCAGATCAGCCTCGGCGACACCCCGACCGGCACCGTCGAGTACCGCACGATCTTCGCCGTCGGCCTGTGCCTGTTCGTGATGACCCTGCTGCTCAACATCGCGGCCCACCGGCTCCGCAAACGCATGCTCAAGGGAGGGCTGACGTGAGCGGCCCCGCCTCGCGCGTCCACGACCTGGCGATCCGCCGCGCCGAACTGGCGCCGCAGCGCGCGTTCCAGGCGATCGGCATCCTCGCCCTCGTCCTGCCGCTCTTGCTGCTCGCCTTCCTGTTCGGCAGCTCGCTGGTCGACGCCTGGCCCCGGCTCGACTGGGACTTCGTCACCGGCCTCCCGTCGCGCAAGCCGGAGCTGGCCGGGATCCTCCCCGCGCTCGTCGGCACCACCTACCTGATGGGCCTCACCGCCGCGGTCGCCATCCCCGTGGGCCTCGGCGCCGCACTGTACCTCGAGGAGTACGCCCGGCCCTCGCGCCTGACGATGCTGATCGAGCTGAACATCAGCACGCTGGCCGGCGTGCCTTCCATCATCTACGGCCTGCTCGGCCTCGAGGTGTTCGCGCGGGTGCTCGGCATGGGCCGCAGCCTGCTCGCCGGCGCCTGCACCCTGGCCCTGCTGCTGCTGCCGATGGTGATCATGGCCTCGCGCGAGGCCCTGCGCACCGTGCCGCAGTCGCTGCGCGAGGCCTCCTACGCGCTGGGCGCCGACAAGTGGCGCACGCTGCGCGGCGTCGTCCTGCCGATGTGCCTGCCCGGCGTGCTGACCGGCGTGATCCTCTCGCTGGCCCGCGCGATCGGCGAGACCGCTCCCCTGATCACGATCGGCGCGCTGACCTACGTGGCGTTCCTCCCCGATTCGATCCACAGCGGCTTCACCGCGCTGCCGATCCAGATCTTCAACTGGGTCTCGCGGCCGCAGGCCGGCTTCCACGTCAACGCCGCCGCCGGCATCATCGTGCTGGTCGGCCTGATGCTGCTGCTCAACGGCTTCGCCATCTGGCTTCGCGCCCGCCTGCAGCGGCGCGCGTACTGGTGAGCGCGCCGCGCACGGCGCGCGCAGGAGCGACCGATGGACACCGCCCTCGCCGCCACCGCCCCGCCGCCCCGACCCTCCGGCTGCGCCCCCAGCCCGACCGCGACCGCCGCCGAGCTGGCCGCGGCGCTCGCCGCCGCCGAGGC
This sequence comes from uncultured Myxococcales bacterium, assembly GCA_964568275.1. Classification (GTDB taxonomy): domain Bacteria; phylum Myxococcota_A; class Polyangia; order DRWM01; family JAAZOP01; genus JAAZOP01. The sequence goes on along the minus strand of CAZMRP010000315.1, from coordinate 2,703 downwards.
CGTCGCCCGACCGACCGAGAAGATGAGCGCCCACGACCTCCACGCCTGGTTCGACAAGGCCGAGGCGCTCAAGGGGATCACCCTGACGCTGCTCGAACGCCGCGTCACCGCGATCATCGGCCCCTCCGGCTGCGGCAAATCGACCTTCGTCCGCTGCCTCAACCGCATGCACGAGGTGGTCCCCGGGACCCGCGTCGCCGGCCGCGTGCTCCTCGACGGCCAGGACGTCTACGCCCCGAACGTCAACCCGGTCCGCGTCCGCCGCCGCGTCGGCATGGTGTTCCAGAAGCCGAACCCGTTCCCGACGATGTCGATCCGCGAGAACGTCCTCGCCGGACTGCGCCTCGGCGGCGAGAAGGCGCCCGACCCGGCCGCCCTGGCCGAACAGGCGCTGCGCCGGGCCGCCCTGTGGGACGAGGTCAAGGACATCCTCCCGCGCTCCGGCTCCACCCTCTCCGGCGGCCAGCAGCAGCGGCTGTGCATCGCCCGCGCCCTGGCCCTCGAGCCCGAGGTCCTGCTGATGGACGAGCCCTGCTCGGCCCTCGACCCGATCGCCACCGCCCGCATCGAGGAGCTGATCCACGAGCTGCGCGAGCGGTACACGATCGTCATCGTCACCCACAACATGCAGCAGGCGGCCCGCGTCGCCGACTACACCGCGTTCTTCCACCTCGGCGAGCTGATCGAATACGACCGCACCGACGTGCTGTTCACCCGGCCCAGCCGGCAACGCACCGAGGACTACATCACCGGCCGCTTCGGCTGACGGGAGACGGCATGGCACCACGACACACCGATCGCGAGTACGAGGCGGAGCTGCTGCGCCTGCGAGAACGACTGCTGCTGCTCGGCGCCAAGGTCGAGGCGGCCATCGCCGCCGGCATCCGCGCCGTCGTCGACCGCGACGACGCGCTCGCCCGGGCGACGATCGACGGCGACCGCGAGATCGACCGCCTCGAGGTCGAGACCGACCAGCTCTGCCTGAGCATCCTCGCCCGCCGCCAACCCGTCGCCTCGGACCTCCGCTTCATCACCCTCGCGCTCAAGCTGGTGACCGACCTCGAACGCATCGGCGATCTGTCCGTCAACGTCTGCGAACGCGCCCTCGAGCTCAACGAGGAACCGACGCTCAAGCCGTACGTCGACCTGCCGCGGATGGCCGAGGCGGTCCAGGGCATGGTGCGCGAGGCGCTGGACGCCTTCGTCGCCCGGGACGCCGACCGCGCCCGGGCCGTGATCGGCCGCGACGCCACCGTCGATGCCTACTACGCCCAGATCTTCCGCGAGCTCCTGACCTACATGATGGAGGACCCGCGCAACATCTACCGCGCCACCCGCATCCAGTCCGTGGCCAAGTACCTCGAACGCGTCGGCGACCACGCCTGCAACCTGGCCGAGATGGTCGTGTTCATGGTCGGCGGCGAGGACATCCGCCACGGCGGCGCCCGCCCCAACGCAGGCCGGGACGACGGCTAGTACCGCGGGGCAGAAGTCCGGGACCACCCCCGCCACCGAACCGCGCCCTTCAGGGCGCGGCGGATTGCCGCGGGCTGAAGCCCGCGGCCGGCTCACGGCGCCTCGAGCCGCTCGAGCACCCAGCCGATCGACTCCTCCGTCCGCAGCTCCGGATAGGCCACGAAACCGAACGCGACGTCCGTGTGCCCGCCTCCCGCCACCACCTCGTACTCGACCTCCACCCCGCCCGCCCGCAGCGCCTCGACCATCGCCCGCGTGTGCGGCTCGAGCACCGTGTCGTCCGCGTCCCCCTGGTAGATCCGCAGCGGCGCCGTCTGCTCGTAGGGCCCCACCCGGTTCAGCGCGAACCAGTCGTGGAACGACGCATAGGCGTCCCACGCGCCGGTCGAATACTCGGCCAAGAACCCCGGCGCGAAGATCGCCGCCCGACTCGTGCCCAGCGCGTCGAACAGCGTCTCGCCGCCGGTGACCGAGACGAGGCACCGCGACTCCATCACCTCGTCCACCCGGTCCGCCAGCTCCGCGGCCCACAACGCCGGCCCGGACCACCCGTAGTGCGCCGCCCAGGCCCACACCAGCAGCGCGTGGAACACCAGGTGCGGCCCGTCGAGCGCGGCTCCCGTCCGCCACTGCTCCTCCCACACCGACGCCGGCCCCGAGGCCGCGAACGCCCGGAGGTCCAGCTCGGGCGCGTACGCGGCGTGCTCCGCCGCCGCCGACAGCACCGCGTGCCCGCCCTGGCTCAGCCCGACCACCGCGTGCCGGCCGCTGACCGGCACCCCGAGGTGCCGGGCCAGCCGGCCCGCCGCACGGAGCGCGTCGAGCGCCGAGCGGCCCTCGCTGCGCGCCACCAGGTACGGATGGACCCCCGCGGTGCCCAGGCCCGGGTAGTCCGGCGCGATGCCGAACACGCCGCGCGCGCCGAACAGCCCGGCCAACCCCGCCCCGGCCACCGTGTCGGTCACCGCGCACGCGTCCGCCACCCCCGACGTCCCGTGCTCGTTCGACACCACGTGCAAGCCCCCGGCCGGCGGGTCGAGCCCCCAGGGGATCGTCGCCGTCCCCGTGCACTCCGCGCCGTCGGTCCAGAAACGGAACGAGTACACCGCGTAGCCGTTGTCGATGGTCACGCCGGGGGCCAGCCACGCCTCGATCGCCGCCTTGGAGTACCGCCCCACCAGCGTCACCTCCCGCAGGCAGCCGTTCGTCGTACATGCGGGGTCGACC
>CAZMRP010000314.1:0-6369 GCA_964568275.1 uncultured Myxococcales bacterium | reverse complement strand
TGCTGCTGGCCCGCGACGTCGTCGACGGCCGCCGGAGTCTCGAGCAGCCGCTCGCCGAGTTGCTTCCCGACGAGGTCCGGCTCCGGGAGCGCGACGGCCGACCGATCACGCTGCTGCACCTCGCCACCCATACCTCGGGCCTCCCGCGCCTGCCCGACGACTTCGCTCCCGCCGACCCTACCGACCCGTACGCCGACCTGAGCTGGGAGGGGATCCTCGCCTTCCTGTCGCGCTTCGAGCCGACCCGCGACCCCGGCGCGACCTACGAATACAGCAACCTCGCCGCCGGGCTGCTGGGCGACGCGCTCGCCCGCGAGGCCGGCACGTCCTACGAGGCGCTGCTCGTCGAACGGGTGCTCGAACCGCTCGGCCTCCACGACACCCGCATCACCCTCGACGACTCGCGCCGCCTGCGGCTCGCCCGGGGCCACGATGTCGACGGCAACCCGGTGCCGCCGTGGACCTTCGGCGCCCTGGCCGGCGCGGGCGCGCTCCGCGCCACCGTCGCCGACCTGGTGCGCTTCCTCCATCGGCAGCTCGACCCCGGCACCGAGCCGCTCGGCCGGGCGGTCGCCCTCAGCCACGTCCTGCGGCACGACGACCCGGGGGGCTCCGACGACGTGGCGCTCGGCTGGCACGTCGGCGCCGCCGGCCGGTTGTGGCACAACGGCGGCACCGGCGGGTTCCACTCGTTCGTCGCCTTCGACCCCGCCGCCGGCGTCGGCGTGGCGGTGCTGGCCAACACCGCGAGCTTCGTCGTCGACGACGTCGGCGCGTCGCTGCTGGCGCTGCTGCGCGGCGAGGAACGGCCGCTCGAGCTGACCCCGACGGTACGCCTCACGGCCGAGCAGCTCGAGCGCTGCGTCGGCGTCTACGAGCTGGAGCCCGGGACGACGATCACGGTGCGGCGCGACGGCGCACGGCTGCTGGCGGAGATCACGGGGCAGCCCGCGCTGCGGATCTGGCCCGAGACCGAGGCTCTGTTCCACTGGCGGGTCGTCCCGGCCGACGTGCGGTTCGAGCTTCCGGCCGTCGGCCCCGCCACCGGCCTGACGATCGTCCAGGACGGCGCCGAGACTCCCGCGCCCCGGACTCCGATGTGAGAAACGGCGCCGTCGAGCGAAGCAGGGCAGGGGGATGCGAGACTGGTGGCAACGGGGGCGGATGGCGTAGGCTGGGCACATGGGAGAGAGCGGGAACGAGAGCGAGAGCGGAACCGGGGTTCCGGATACCCAGTACGCCGATGCCGTGGTGCTGAAGCTCGCGCGGCTCCAGCCGGGCCGGCAGCGCGTCCTGCGGTTGCGGCTGATGGAGATCCGCCGCAACGACAAGCGCCCGACCGAGTACTTCCTGCAGCTCGGCATCACCTGTCTCGTGCCGCTCCGCTCGTACCAGTTCGACGTGCAGGCCGACTTCGGCCCGACCCCGCCGCCGCGGGCCTCGATCATCGTCGCCGTCGGCCGCGCCCCGGCCCAGCCTCCGGCGCCGCTCGTCGAGAACGGTGTGGCGCTCGGCGTGCGCTTCACCCTGAACGTCGACCCGACCACCGAGTGGCTCACGCTGTGGGTTTCCGCGGAGGGCGTCCCCGAGATCCCCGCGCACCTCGCGGGCGAGCTGCGGCTGCGGCTGTCCGACGACGACCGCTCGGCGCACGAGCTGGAGACCGCGCGGCTGCCGTCGCTGAAGGTGGTGATGCGGCAGGGCCTGATGGGCGCCTTCCGCCAGTCGCCCTCGCAGGTGCTCGTGCTGCTCGGCGGACTGATGGAGACGGTGGAGCCGTTCGAGAAGCGCGAGCTGCTGAGCCGGCTGCTCGCCGTGGACGCCGACCTGCGGATGCTCGACGCGGCGGTGCGCGACCTGGCGTTCGCGGAGCAGGTCGAGCGGGACTTCCCGCCGACCGACTTCGCCCGCCTCGTGCTCGACGACCCGCTGGGCGCCTCCCTGGCCGTGTTCCACCCGGCCTGCCCGACCCCCGTCGTGCAGCAGTGCTTCGTCACCGCCTTCGAGCGGCAGTTCGCCGCCACCACGCCCGCCGGTCGTCGCCGCTGGCAGGAGCTGCTCAAGGCCGCCGCCGTCGTGATCTGCCGCAAGGACCGCTCGCTGCTCGACGAGGACTTCGCCGCCGCCTCCGGCCTCGCGGCCGAACCCAGCCGGTTGGCCCTGTACCGCTCGCTCGTCGAGTGGGCCACGACGCTGCCGCCTCCGGCCCGCAAGGCGCTGGCCGGTCCCGCGGCCGAGTACCTCAAGCGGATCACCGACGGCCCGGCGGCCGAGGCGGAGCAGGCCGCGCTCGAGCTGCTGCGGCACTACGACATGCTCGGTCCGACCGTCGCGATGACCTGAGCCGCGACGACCTGAGCCGCGACCTGAGCCGCGGTTGCATGCGCCCGCCGTTGGTCGTACCGTAGCCGCATGCATCGCACCGCGAAGCCGAGCCAGCGCCGACCGTCGTCCGTGGAAACCGCGTGCGCCGTCGCCGCCGTCGCCGCCGTCGTCGGCGGTCTGGTCGCGGCCGCGAGCTGCGCCGACGGCGTCGGGACCGTCGACCCGTGCGCCGGCGTCGAGTGCTCCGGCCGGGGGTTCTGCGAATCCGAGTGGGGCCTGCCCCATTGCGCCTGCCTCGTGGGATTCCATCCCGCCGGGCTGGAGTGCGTGGCCAACGACCCGAGCCGCCCGTGCGACGGGATCGACTGTTCGGACCACGGCACCTGCGTCGCCGTGGACGGCGAGCCGGCCTGCGACTGCGACCCCGGCTACCGTCATCTGACCGGCGAGGAAGTGCCGTGCGACGAGCTGGAATGCGACCTGGTCTGCGTGCCGGACGAGGTGCCGGACGCGGGTGCGGACGCCGACGCGGACGCCGACGCGGACGCCGATGCCGACGCGGACGCCGACGACGCGACTCCGGATGATGCCGTGCCCGACGATGCCGTGTCCGACGATGCGGCGCCCTGCGTGCCCACCGGCCCCGAGCGGTGCAACGGCCGCGACGACGACTGCAACGGCCTGACCGACGACGGCGGCGCCTGCGACTGCCCGTGCGAGGACCGCGACCGCGACGGGTTCTACCCCGTCTCCTGCACCGACTCGCGCTGTTCGCCCGTCGGCGACTGCGACGACACCGCCGATGCGATCCACCCGGGCGCCGTCGAGTACTGCGACGCCGTCGACCAGGACTGCGACGGACTGCCCTGGGGCGCCGCCTCGCCGTTTTCCGACCTCGACGAGTCGGTGTTCTGCTTCCCGCACGTCTACGCCTTGTGGGAGCTGGGGGTGTCGAACGGCTATCCCGACGGGACGTACCGCCCGTTCGACGACCTGCTGCGGGTCCATGCGGCGGTGCTGCTCGCGCGGGCCTTCGGCCTGACCCGCACCAGCACGACCGACACCTTCTGCGACATGGCCGGCGGGTTCGGCGACTACGACGACCAGGTGCAGGCCCTGGCCGACGCCGGCATCACCGCCGGCCGCACCGGGGACTGCCTCGTGCCGCCGAGTTGCACCGGGACGCCGACCCGCTTCTGCCCGCAGGATCCGACGACCCGGGCCGAGCTCGCGGTGTTCGTCTGGCGCGCGCTCCACGGCGGCGGCGCCTGCCCGGCCTGTCCGTCCTCCGGCGCGTGGACCTTCTGCGACTCGGGGGAGGCCGCCACCGCCTGGGCCTGCGGCTGCATCGAAGGGTTGGCCGACGACGACGTGGTGCACGGCGGCAGCGCCTCCTGCGACCGGTCGAGCTGCTCGTCCTCGACGACCCTGCCGCGCTTCTGCCCGCTGGACGACGCCACGCGCTGCGAGGCCGCGGCGATGGTCGCGCAGGCGATCGACGCGCCGCTGCCCTGCCGTCCCTGGCCCTGAGCCGCGCCGGTCCTACTGGAACAGCTTGACCGACAGGGCGACGAGGAACCCGGCGAGCGTCGCCAGCCCGACCATCGACCCGCCCCCCTGCTCGAACGCCTCCGGCAGCATCGCCTCGGCGATCACGCACAACATGGCGCCGGCCCCGAGCCCCTCGATCGCGAACACCAGGTACTCGACCCAGCCCTCGGGGTGCGGCGGGAACGCCGCGGCGCCGATGAAGCCGAACACCGCCCCGACCGCGACGAGCGACAGCCACATTCCCGCGATGCGCCGGACGCTCATCCCGCCCATCCGCATCGTCGCGGCCGAGGACATCGACTCCGGCAGGTTGGAGACGAACACGCCGAGGATGAAGGCCAGGCCGAGCGAGGCGTTCTGGGCGGCCGCGGCCACCACCAGCATCCCGATGATGATCGACTCGGGAATGCCGTCGAGCAGCGCGCCGAGCCAGATCGCGCGGCCGGCGGAGCTCTGGACGCCGTGCTTCTGCAGCTCCTCGCGCACGTCCTGGTCCGTGGTCTGCACGGCGACGCGGTCGAGGTTCCGGAGCGCCTGGCGCTCCCACTCGCGCGCCTGCTCCGGCTCCACCCCGTCCCGCCGCGAAAGGTCCTGGATCCGCTCGCGCACCAGCCTCTGCGCCGCGCCCTGCAACGCCGGCGACGTGCGCAGGCAGCCGTCGAAGTCCTCGCGCAGCAGCTCCCAGACCTCGACCTGCGTCTCCGCCGTGGCCGTCGCCGTCCGCGGCTGGTTTGAGACCAGCGCGATCTCGCCGAAGGTGTCGGTGGGCCCGAGCGTCGCCACCGCCATCGCCGGCCCGTCGCCGGCCGCCCGCGTGATCGCCACCTTCCCCTCGATGATGAAGTACAGTCGGTCCCCCGCCTCCCCCTCGGCGAAGATCCGCTGCCCGGGTTCGAACAGCGCCCGCCGCACGTGCGGCACCAGGCGGATCACCTCCTCCGCCGGCAGCGAGCGGAGCAGCCCGACCTTGCTCAGGCTCTTGAGCAGCGTGGCGGCCTGCTTGCGCTTCTCCTTGGCCACGTGCTTGCGCAGCAGCGCCCCCTGGCGCATGAAGCCGCCCTTGGCGTTGAGGCGCTTGTTGAGCAGCTCGAACAGCAGCCCGCCGACCACCGCGCCGCCCATCGTCGTGAGCAGGATCCAGGGGTCGACGATCCCAGGCCCGCCGTCGCTCGCCGCGGGCAGCGCGTGGCCGAACAGCTCGAGCGTCAGGGCGAACAGCAGCGCTCCGCCGCCGAATGCCATCAGCGCCGAGGTGACCTTCCGGGAAGGCCGGGCCCACAGCCCGCGCGCCGCGCCGACAGGGAGCGAACTCGCCGCGATGAACGCCCACATCATTCCCTGCAGCGGCAGCTCCCAGTTCACGGGGCGGTCGTTCCCTTCATCGGGGGGGGAATCTCTCACGCCGCGACGAGCCGCGTCAACGGAACGGGCGGCGGGGACCCGTCAACGGCAGCTCGCCGGGCTGGGTGCCACCACCGCGTCGCAGGGGTGCCACAATCGCCCGAGCTGGTTCGGGGTCAGGACGGTTGTCGGAGTGGAGATCGAACTGATGTTGCCGCAGTCGTCGATGGCGTTGAATCCGATACTGGAGCATTCGGGGGCGGAAGACAGGTAGGGCGAGATGATCTCGAGAGTGGTGCCGCCGGTGATGCTGACCCACTCGCCCGTGGCGATCCGCAGCGTCGAGACCCCGCCGCCGGTGTTGTTGAACCAGCCGCTCGACAGGCTGGAGCCTTGCATCGCCAGCCCGGAGATCTTGAGCCCGAACAGGGACGGGTCGTCGGGCCCGAAGAACGGGTAGCTGCAGGCCGAGGCGCTCCGGTCCCGGATGGCGACGTAGACGCCCCGAGCCGGGACCACGTCCGCCGAGGTGAAGTTCATCCACCGGTAGGCTCCGCCGGTGCTGTTCTGGTAGCCGAAGTGGTTGCCCTGCAGCGTCACCGGGCAGTTCGACAGGTTGGTGATCTCGATCGCCTCGCCCGCCTCGCAGTTCGTGCAGCCCGTCGTGCAGCAGCCGTCGCCGTTGATCACGTACTCGCTGAACACGATGTTCTCGGCCGTGGCCGCGATCGGCGTGGTGCAGGCCTCGATCAGCCCCACCGTCACCGGGGAGCTCGTGGCGCAGCAGGTCGGGTCGGCGGTCCGGCAGGCCTTGAGGTAGATCGTCATCGCCGTGCCCGACGGGGGCGGCCCCCCCGGGCCCAGCGCCGTCGCCGGCCGGTGGTAGTTCTGGCCCGCCGTCGTGATCGTCGCGTACGGCGCCGCGTCCGCGTCCTTGAACAACTGGTACGCAACGTCCGAGGGCAGGGCGTTGAACTCCAGGATCGGCCGCCGGTCCCAGCTCACCGGACAGGTCGAGACCGTCGGCGTCGCCGGCACCGTGCAGGACGCCGTGGCCGAAACCGTCACCGTGCAGCAGGTCGTCTCCAACTCGTCGTCCGTCACGCACAGCCGCAGCGTGTACGTCCCGGCGGCGTCGGGCGTGAAGAACGT
>CAZMRP010000313.1:0-6377 GCA_964568275.1 uncultured Myxococcales bacterium | reverse complement strand
CGACGCCGTCCGCCCGCGACGGCACGTCGTCCTCGGGAGCATCCGGCGACGGGCGCGTCGCGGACCACAGCCCCAGCGGTTCCAGGTCGGCCGGCCGGCTGCGCAGCAGCTTGTCGAGCCGCGCGCGCTTGTCCCCGCGCCGCACCAGCGGAATCCGCTTCAGGTCGCGCAACAGCAGGCTGGTCGGGCTCTTCCGCGGCAGGCCCCCGTGCACCGCCGCCCGCTGCAGCCGCAGCACGGCGTCGGCCAGCAGGTCGCGGATCCGATCGTACTGCGCGTCCGCGTGATCGAAACGGCCGGCCAGCAGCATCCGGTAGAGCTGCGCCGCCTGCTCCTCCAGCGTCCGCTCCTGCTCCGGCGTCAGCTCCAGGCCCAACCACATCGGACGAACCGCGGACTCCGGCACGACCACCACGCCGGCGCACGGCAGCAACTCCGAAACCGGCCGACGGACGAGTTGCAGACCCTCGCGCCCGAACGACGCGTCCAGCGGCGCCGCCGGGTCGGTCGGCAGGAACAGCTGCCCCGCCAGGCCTCCGCGGTCGAACTTCAGCTTGACCAGCTTGGCCGCCGACTTGTGGTCCGGCAGCGGCGGCAGCTCCGACCGATGCTGGGCCGTGTGCCGCCACTCGTCGGGGCAGCCGAGCCAACTCACGACCTTCGGGAACAGCCGACGCAGCCGCCCCTCCTCCCACGCGTCGGCCACCACCAGGTAGGTCGTGTCCGGCGTCGTCGTGCGGCCCAGCGCCGGCAGACGCTCGAGCGGCGTGTCCGGCGGCACCACGAACAGGCCGCCCACCCGCGCGGCCAACGCCTCCAGCTCCACCAGCGTCGGCCGGCCTCCGGAGCGGGTGCGGAACCCCGGCACGCCGGCCGCCGCCGCCCGGAGGTACGCGCGCGTCCCCTTGGGCAACCGGCCCGTGAACGCCGGAAGCTGCTCCGCCAGCACGTCGAGCAGGTGCCGCCAGGCCGTCGCCTGCCGCGCCTCGTCGAGCCCCGACCAGCGCGCGACCAGCGCCTCGAGCAGCCCCGGCACGAGCTGCTCGCACAGCCGCCCGAGCCGTTCCGCCTCTCCGGCCGCGGGATTCGCCGTCCCCGCCTCGAACTGCAGGTTGTCGTCGTTGACGACGGCCCGCAAGGCCAACCGCGAGAAACCCTCGACCTTCGCCACCGGCCGGTGGTCGGCGCAGATCGTGAGGACCGAGGGGCCGGCGTCCGGGTCCGCCGCCAGGCCGACCTCGCCCGTCAGCCGTCCGTCGACCAGCGGCTCGACCAGCAGCGCCTCCCCGTCCTCCAGCGCGATCCGCTCGAGCCGGGGGACCGACTCCAACCGCCGCAGCCGCTGCCGCCGCCGCGTCTCCTCGTTGCAGTCCTCGAGCCGCGCGGCGCCGAGCGCCCGCGACAGCAGCTCCTGCTCCGCCGGGTCCAATCGCACGACGAGCTGGTCGCCGTCCGCATCGACCGGCACGTCGGGCGCGACCCAGCCGATCCGCTCGCCGACCAGCAGTCGCGCCGCGAGCTGCCCGAGGGTGACCGGCAGGTCGCCGAGCGTCCGGAACAGCGCCGTGCGCCGCAACGCCCCGGGCATCGGCCACACCGGGTCGTCCTCGGAGACCGCGAGCCACGCGACCAGCGCCGCATCCGGCGCCGCGGCCGGAGACACGACCGTCGGACGTTCGGGCGCCGGTCCCGGGTCCTTGACCGGCGACGCGAACATGCCCCACACCCGCTCCGGCAACGTCGCGAGCAGCGCGGGATCGCCCTTCGCGGCGTCCAGCTCGAGCGTGACGGCGGCCTCCGACTCCTCCAGCGGCGACGACCGGCAGGCCGCCAGCAGCCGCAGCAGCGTCTCCCGCGCCCGGTCGAACGGCAGGGCCGCGCGCAGGGCGCCCCACGCGTCCACGAACGCCGGCGCCGGGAACGGCGCACAGGCCGCCTCGAGCAGCAGGCGCTGGGCGATCTCCCGCCGTCCGGCCGGCATCCGCGGCAGCTCGGTGCCGAGCCGCTCCACCAGCGGCACCAGCGCCGCGGCCGCCGCCGCGTGGGCCCGCGCCTCGAACTCCGGATCGTCGACGTCCGTCCAGTCGCGGTCGGCCCGCACCTCCACCCCGTCGACGGTCGCCGCCAGCGGCCCGGCGATCATCGACACCGTCCGCTCGCCGAGAAACCGCCCGCGGCGCAGGATCCGCAGCTGCATCGGACGAAACCGACCCACGTCCTCGGGTCCCGGCTCGCCCGCGGGCACCAGCAGCACCGTCAGTCGTCCCTCCAGCCCCGCCGCCCGGAACGGCACCCACTCGAACCCCCGCGGGTCCGGACCGAGCTGCTCCCGGAACTGCTGCTCGTGCGCGGCGGCCCGCTGCCGCGCCTGCCACTCGTCGGTGACGTCGTGCAGCGCCTCGGCGCCGAACACCAGTCGCAGCACCTCGAGATCGGACGGCGACGGCGTCAACAGCAACCGCTCGTCCGTCGCTTCTCCGAGCAGCCGGCCCGCCAGGTGGCGCACGCGACCTTGGGCCCGCAGCTCCAGGTCGATCGTCCACAGGTCGACCGGCGGGCCCCCGGCGCGCTCGAACAGCGCCACCCGCGCCGCCGGGTGCGGCGCGTCCCGGCCCGCCGGCGGCCCGCGGAACCGTCCGACGCCGAGCCGCGGACGCGGGTCCTCCCGCGACACGAGCGTTTCCAGCCACTCCGCTTCGTCGCTCGACGCGCCGAGGCCTTGCAGCGTTTCGCGGACGACGTTCCCGTCCAGCACGAAGCGCAGCCAGGACAGCACCTGCAGGCGGCGCGGGTCCGACCCGTACCGCGGGACCGGGCGCGGGTCCACGCACAACCGCCGCATCGCGCGCTCGAGCCCCTCGACCAGGGCCACGACGGCGCGGCCCAGCAGCTCGTCGGCCACGACGTCGTCGTACGAGTCGTTCGGCGCGAACGCGCCGACCAGCACGGCGTCGACCTCCATGCCGTGCGGCGGCCTGACGAACGGCGACTCGACCCGCTGCTCGGCGAGCAGGCAGCCGTCGCGGACGAACCGCACGAGCGCCCCGAGCTGGGAGCCGCCGAGGGCGACCTCGCCCGTCACGCCGTCGCCCTGCAACGGCTCGACCACCTGGTACCCGGCCCGCAGCGGCAGGGCCGGCTCCACGCGGCGGCCCAGGAACCGCTGCCGGGCCCGCTCCCGTTCCGCGACGCGCCGCAGCTCCGGCGTGGCGTCCGCCGTGCGGCCGGGAAACAGCTTCCCGAGCAGCTTGCGGTCCGCCGCGCCGTCGAGCGCCAGCACGCCGCGTCCTTCGGCCTCCGGCAGCTCTGCGAGACGGGCCAGCGAGTACCGGACGCTTCCGCCCCGGACCACCACGTCCAGCAGCTCCGCGGTGGTCCGCAGGTCGCCCCGCAGTGCGCGCCACAGCGGCGCGCGCGCCAGGCCGGCCGACACGGCGTCGAGCGTCGCGCCGACGTTCCAATGCGCGACGTAGCGCTCGCAACGCCGCTCCAGGGCGTCCTCGAGCGCCGCGCGGCAGCGCGCGAGCACCTCGCCCGGCTCGCCGAACGGGATCCGGTCGACGGCCGCGGCGAGTGCGGCGTCGCCGGCCTCCCACACCGCCGACATCGCCCGTTCGAACGCCGCGTCCCGCACGACGTCGGCCTGCGAGGCGTCGCGGCGGAAGTCGCGGGACTCGACGACCCCGACACGGCGGACCGGACCCGGGGACTCGTGCCAGGCGACCAGCACGCCGCCGGACAGCAGGCCGATCCGCGACGTCGCGACGCGCTCCGGGTCGAAGCACACCACGCCGGCCAGCCCGGGGCCCTCGACCGGCGCGCGGCCCAGCCCCCCCGCCAGCCGCGGGTCCTCGAAGCCGAACGACACCGGCTTGCCGTCGAGCGTGATCGGGACGCGCGCGAAGCGGCAGTGGTCGCGGAGCCAGCGCTCCTCGGCGATCGCGCCGGCGAGGTTGCGGACGAAGGCCATCGCCAGCCCGGCGCGAAACCGGCTCTTGACGTGGATCCGCGTGCCCGGCGGCGCCTCCGGCGAGGCCCCGATCGCGTCCGGACGGTCGACGCGCAGCTCGAGCCGCACGCCCCCGGCGCCGTCCCCGCTGTCGATGCGGACCCAGCGCGGATTGAGCGCCATCACGGCGTTGAGCCCGAGGGCCAACGCACGGCGCGCCCGCGTCGCATCGTCGTCCGCGCTCACGAACAACGAGCCGTAGAGCTGGTCGAAGTCCTCCGCCGTGAACGGCGGCCCGTCGAAGCTGCAGCGCACGTCGTCGGAGTCGATCGCGAAATCGACCCGGCGGGCGCCCCGGAGCACCGCCGCCTCCACGAGGAACAGCACGTAGCGGCGCGGGTCGGCGAGCTGGAACTGGCGCAACTTGGCGCGCGCCTGCTCGCGGTCGAGCGTGAACTCGCCGGGCGCGAGCTCGCGGGCGTCGCCCCGCAGCTCGTCGATCAGGCGGTCCGACGACGACATCGCGCCTCCCAGACCCGCGCGGCGCTCCGCGCGTCGTCCCGCTCGTCCTGTTCGCCGCCGATCAGGAACAGCTTGGCCGCCAGGTAGGCGGCGAGCTCCGGCTCGCGCTCGGCCGCCGCGCACAACCGGCGGACCGCCGGGTGCCCGACGTTGAGCGCCAGCGTGCGCCGGCGGGCCAGGAAGAAGCTCCCCAGCGTGCCCGCCTCGGCCAGCGGGGTCAGCGTCCGGTCCGGACGATGCGCGATCGCCACCCGATCCGCGATCGCCGAGCCCGGGTGGAGGAAGCTCGCCGCCTCCAGCCCGGCCAGTCGGCGACCGTCGGCCCGCAGCCGCGCTTCGAGCGCGGCGCAGAGCGCCGACCAGCCCGCGGGCAGCCGGTCGGCCGACACCGGCAACGGTCGGCAGAACAGCGTCCCGGCCCGCGGCACCTCCCGCTGCGCCACCCAGTCCAGCAGCTGGGCCTCCGGCGAGCCGTCCGGCGCGTCGATCACCACCGCATGCACGGCGTGCAGCGCCTGGCCCACCGGCGAGTCCGGCAGGTCGCGGTACAGCTCCCCGCGGCGCGCCGCCGCGCGGCACTCCTTGGTCGTCCGGAGGTTCCCGGCCACGTCGCGGAACAGCCGCCGTCCGGGCGCCGCCTTGGCCGGCAGCTGCCGCCAGGCGGTGCGGTACAGGTAGCCGCGCAGCGGTCCCGCGGCCGCAGCCGCGGCCTCGGCCTCCAGCAGGTCCAGCAGCCGCTCGACCAGCGGCCCTTCGACCAGCCGCCGCACGATCGTCATCGCCTTGTCGTAGGCCCGGTCGCGGATCACGTTGTCCCGGGTCAGCGTGTGCTCGAGGTAGCGCGAGTCGATCTTGAACGCGACGCCGCCGAAGGGGCTCTCGCCCGCCTCGAGCAGCGTCAGGCCGCGGTTGTAGTAGCCGGCGAAGGTCGCACCATCGGCCGGGTAGCCGACGACGACCTCGGTGCCCTCCTCCCGGTGCCGGACCTGGCACGGCGCGTCGAGGGCGAAGGGCCGGTTGATCGGCTGGCCCTGGAACGTGACCTCGGTGCGCAGATGCCCGGCCCAGTAGCCGATCACCTCGCCCGAACGTTCCACCAGCCGCTCGAACTCGTCGCGCGGCATCGCCTTGAACACCCGGATCTTCGTGCCGTCGACCGGCTCGTCGCGCACGATGCGCTCGAACGTCCGGTCGCGCTTGAACAGCACGCGCCAGTTCTCGCCGCCGCGCGAGGTATCGACGCAGACCGCGTCCGGCTCGAGGGCGAACACCGAGACGAAGCCGATGCCGAAGCGGCCGATCTTGGTCAGGTCGCCGTCCTTGCCGGAGCTGAACAGCCGGGTCAGCTTGCTGTCGATGATCCGTCGGTCCATCCCGTCGCCCCAGTCGTCGACGTGGATCACCGTCGTCCCCGGCCCCGGCGTGCCCGCCGTCGGCTCGCGGTACTCCAGCCGCACCTCGACCTGCGGACTGCCGGCATCGACCGCGTTCTGGATCAGCTCGCGGTAGAACGACAGCGGGTCGGCGAACTGGTGGACCAGCGTGTCGAGGGCGTCCTGGGCTTCGAGGGGTCGGGGTTGCGCAGCCATCGTCCCGCGGCTCCCCTCACTCGGGAACGAGCACGAGCTGGGGGGCGAGGACACCCGCGGTATCCGGCGCCGTCCCGCCGTAAAAGACCTTCACCGTGCCGCCGTTGGCCGGAACGCCGCCGCCGCCCCGCGCATCGATCGTGCCGGCCAGCTCGACCAGCGGCGCGCGCAGCAGCACGCCGCCGCCGGCTCCGGCACCACCGTCGCCGCCGGGCCCGCCCGCGACCGGCCCGGAGTCGTAGTCCTCGCATTGCCGATCGATGCAGTCGTTCCAGCCCGCGGCGAGGCTCTCCGCGTAGATCGTGGTGTCGGCCTGG
>CAZMRP010000312.1:0-6383 GCA_964568275.1 uncultured Myxococcales bacterium | reverse complement strand
CACCACCACCGCCACACTCGTCGGACGAATCACGTCGGCGGCCTCCCTTCTCCGGCCGTTCCTGCGAACGGCAGAGCATCTTACGCTGGCAATCCAGCTGCGGCAACCTGCGCCGGGACCGGGGCTGGGACCGGGGCTTGGCGCGGTGCGAGAAGCGGCGTAGACTTCGGGTGCGATGAGCGTGGAGCGATCCGTCACTCCTCTCCGGCTCGCCCCGTGGCTCGTGGTGTCCGTCGCGGCGGCGCTCGCCGCCGGCTGCGCCGAGACGACGTCGCTGTGGGGCGACGGCGCCACCTGCGACCATGCGGCCTGTCTCGACTGGTGCCACGACCAGGGTTTCCCCACGGGCGGCTGCTCCGGCAGCGAGTGTCTGTGCGGCGACCACGACGGCGGCCCCGCCTGCAACGCCGTGGAGTGCAACACCTCGTGCGTCACCGCGGGCGCCGACTACGGCGAGTGCCGGGGCGACGTCTGCCAGTGCACGCCGCCCGTGGCGGCGGACGCCGACGCCGACGCCGAGGCGTTCGACGACGGCGCGGCTCCCGAGGACGTGTCCCTGCCCGAGTCCACCGGCCCGTGCACCCCGGGCGACATCGAGAACGTCCCGTGCGGCCTGCTGTGCGGCACGATCTCCCGCACCTGCCTGGCCGGCGGAACCTGGGGCGCCTGGAGCGACTGCCTCGGGGAGGGCGACTGTTCGCCCGGCGCGGCCGATTCGCGCGCCTGCACCTGCGGCGGCTCGGAGACCCGCACCTGCTCGCCGCTCTGCCTCTGGGGCAGCTGGAGCGGCTGCGCCACCGGCAGCTGCTCCCCCGGCGCCACCGAGTCCCGGCCCTGCACCTGCGGCGGTTCCGAGTCCCGCACCTGCAACTCGTCCTGCGCCTGGGGTTCCTGGAGCGGCTGCGCCACCGGCAGCTGCTCCCCCGGCGCCACCGAGTCCCGGCCCTGCACCTGCGGCGGCTCCGAGTCCCGCACCTGCAGCTCGTCCTGCTCCTGGGGCTCCTGGAGCGGCTGCGCCACCGGCACCTGCACTCCGGGCACCACGGAGCGGCGCGACTGCGCCTGCGGCACGACGACCGAGTCCCGCACCTGCAGCTCGTCCTGCACCTGGGGCTCCTGGAGCGGCTGCCCGGTGCCGAGCCACCTCACCACCGGCACCAACAACGATCCCTGCTCCGAGGCGGCCGAGACCTGGCGTTGCGTCTGGGACTCGCGCGTCTGCGGCGGCTACGTCTCCCAGGTCTGCCGCGGCGGCGTGTGGGTCAGCTTCCACTGCAGCCCCGCCAACTGCGAGAACTGCTGTCCGAGCTACACGTCGGCCTGCTACTGAGCGGCGGGAGAAGTCCGGACGTCAGCTGAAGTCGAGGGTGACGATCGCCTCGTCGCGCTCGCCGTCGCGGTCGGGGTCCTCGGGCGGCGGGTTGCTCGGACGCTGCGGAGGAGGAGGGACCTCGAGCGGCAGCTCGACGCACGGGCGTTCGTCCCGGCGCGCCCGCTCACGCTCGCGCTTGAAGATCTCCTCGATGATGAACCCGGGCAGCATCGTCGGCCTGTCGTTCTCCCCCGATTGATCCCGGAACCATCATAACCCGGTATTCCCGCCGCGCAAGGAATCCGCCGGGCGCCGCCCGCCTCGCCGGAGCTACCAGCCGAGGTGCTCGCCGCGCTTGAAGTACTCGGCGAAGCCGGCGCGATCGGCACCCGCGGCCGCCAGGCGCTTGACGCCTTCCTTGAGCGACTCGAGGTCCGTGGCCGTGGACAGCCGCAGGTAGTGCCGACCCTCGGTGCCGAGCTTCCCGAACGAGTTGCGGTCCATCGTGGCGACGGAGTGCTTGTAGAGCGCGAACAGCTGGAACATCGTGGACGGGCTGGTCTTCTCCTGCTTGTCCTTCGGCAGCGCGGCGTAGGCCTCGAGCACGCCGAGCTTCTCGATCATTCCGCCGATGTTCGGGAAGACGTAGAACGCGCCCTTGGGCTGCGCGCAGGTCACGCCCGGGATGGCGTTCAACGCCTGGACCACGTACTCCGCCCGCTGCTCGAACTGCCGCACCATGTCGGCGACGATCGGCGTCAGCGCCGGGTTCTCGATCGCCTCCTGGCCGGCGAGCTGGATGAACGGCGGCGTGCAGGAGATGATGTTGACGTTGAGCGTCTTGAAGATCTGCGCCTCCTCGGGCGTGGGCAGCACGGCGTAGCCGAGCCGCCAGCCGGTCATGGCGTAGGTCTTGCTGTGGCCCGAGACCAGGATCGTCCGCTCGCGCATCCCGGGCAGCGAGGCGATCGACTGGTGCTTGAGGCCGCCGAACACGATGTACTCGTAGACCTCGTCCGAATAGATCCGCACCGCGTCGTCGCACTTGGCCCGGATCACCTCGGCGATCTCCTGCAGGTCCCGCTCGGTCAGCACCCCGCCCGTGGGGTTCGACGGCGTGTTGAGGATGATCACCTTGGTCTTGGGCGTGATCAGCGCCTCGATCTCCCGGGCCGTGAAGCGGAAGGCGCGCGACTCCTCGAGGTGCAGGGGCTTGGGGCTCGCCTGGCAGAACGTGACGCACGACTCGTAGATCGGGAAACCGGGGCTCGGGTAGATCACCTCCTCGCCCGGGTTCACGTAGGTCGTCATCGTGTAGAAGATCGGCGGCTTCGCTCCGGGCGTCACCACGACCTGCTCCGGCGACACCTTGATCCCGCGCGTCTCGGAGACCTGCTTGGCGATCGCGGCGCGGAACGGCAGGACCCCCTGCGGGTCGCAGTAGTGCGAGTTGCCGGCGTCGATCTCCCGCTTGGCGCGCTCGTTGATCGGCGCCGCCGAGTTGAAGTCCGGTTCGCCGAGGTTGAGCTTGATCGGCTTCATCCCGGCCTCTTCGCACCGCCGGATATCGACGCCGATCTTGAACGCGTTCTCCGTGCCCAGAAACGCCATGCGGTCCGCCACCAACGCTCGCGCCATCTCGCACCTCCTCGCTCGGGCTGCCTCGGGCAGCGCGGACCACGCTAGTCA
Organism: uncultured Myxococcales bacterium; assembly: GCA_964568275.1. Lineage (GTDB taxonomy): Bacteria > Myxococcota_A > Polyangia > DRWM01 > JAAZOP01 > JAAZOP01. The sequence goes on along the minus strand of CAZMRP010000312.1, from coordinate 3,382 downwards.
GGCCCCGGTGGCGGCGTCAACCCCCTTCGAACGACGGCCCGTGCGAGGAGACGGTTACTTGACTCCGGCCCGGCCTGCCACGACTCTCCGTCCCGTGACGACGCGCAAGGTCATCCTCCTCGGACTCGACGGCGCGACCTGGGACCAGCTGCGCCCCGCCGTCGACCGCGGCGAGCTGCCGAACCTCGCCCGACTCCTCGAGCGCGGCGCCCACGGTATCCTCGAATCGACCGTCCCGCCCACGACGCCGCCCGCCTGGTCCTCGAGCCAGACCGGCGTCGGGCCGGGACGCCACGGCATCTTCGACTTCCGCGCCACGCCCCACGCCGACCCCGAGCGGCGCCTCGTCTCCCTGCAGCAGATGAAGGGACTCAAGCTGTGGCAGGTGCTCAACCGGCAGCAGCGCAGCTGCGGCTACCTCAACGTGCCGGTGCTCTATCCGCCCGACCCGGTCGACGGCTACATGATCTCCGGCATGATGACCCCGGGCCCGGACGTGGAGTTCACCCATCCGGCGGAGCTCAAGCCCGAGATCCTCCGGCTGTTCCCCGACTACGTCCTCGACGTCGACATCCCGAAGTACGACGCCGAGTTCTGGGAGGACGCGAAGGTCTTCCTCGACGACGTCGAGCGCGCCACGCGGCGCCGCATCGAGTTGTTCCTGCACCTGCTGGCCACCCGCCCCTGCGACTTCCAGATGCTGGTGCTCGAGGCGACCGACCGCGTCGGCCACCTGTTCTGGAAGTACCTCGACCCGCGCGCGGCGGCGTACCATGCCCCGCTGGCCTCCCGGGTCCGCGCCCGCTACGCGGAGCTGCTGCGTCTGATCGACGACTTCCTCGGCGAACTGCTGGCGCGCACCGAGCGCGGCTACGACCTGCTGCTGATGAGCGACCACGGCTTCGGCGGCAACGACGCCTACTTCAACGCCAACAGGTGGCTCGAGCAGGAAGGCCTGCTGGGCATCCGCCGCGAGGTGGCCTGGAAGAAGCGCGCCTTCTACCGCACCTGGAAACTGGGCGAGTCCTCGCTGGTGCGCACGCTGATCCCGAAGCCGATCCAACGCCGCCTGCGCACCCGGATCCGCAAGGGCCGCTCGTCGTTCCTCTCCGACCTCGAGACCTCGCTCGACTTCGAGCGCACCAAGGTGTTCTACGCCTCGATCCCGTGCCACGGGCTGTTCGTCCGCCGCCGGGGGCCGGGGGCCGTGGAGTCGGAGGGCGAGTACGCCGCGCTGCGCGAACGGCTGCGCCGGGGGCTGACCGCACTGCGCCATCCCGACGGCGGGGCGCTGGTCGACCGGGTGTGGGACCGCGAGGAGCTGTACGAGGGCCCGCTGGCCTGGACCGCCCCGGACCTCGTGTTCTACTGCCGCAACTACGCCGTGGTGCCGCGCCCGCTGCTCGGCGCCACGGAACTGGTGATGGACCTGGGCGACGCACCCAACGGCTTCCACCGCCCGGACGGCATCTTCGCCGCGATCGGCGCGGGGATCGAGGCCCGGGAGCTGCCGCGGTCCTCCATCGTGCAGATCGCTCCCACGGTCCTGGCCCGGATGGGACTCCCGCGGCCGCCGGGATGGCAGGCCGCCCCGATCCCGCTCGGCGCCGGGGATGAACCGCGACCCGCGGGGGGTTGAAACCCGAGGACGAAACGACGTGGACGACCAGCAGACCCGAGACGAGAAGACCACCCCCGCGGGGGAACGGCGCGCCGACGACGCGGAGCAGGCCGCCGCCGACCCGACGGACGAAGCGCCGCAGGCCGGCGCCGCGCGCGAACAGCCGACGACGCCGGCCGGCAGGAGCCTCAAGAAGGTCGTCGGTTTCGCCGCGAAGCTGCTGATCTCGCTCGGCATCCTGGCCTACGTGATCTGGAAGATCGGCCGGCAGGCCGAGTGGGACCAGCTGCAGGACCGCCTGGCCGACCTCGACTGGAGCTGGGTCGCCCTCGGCTTCCTGGCCCAGCTCTCCGCCATGGCCTGCACCCTCACCCGCTGGAAGCTGCTGCTCGACGGCCAGGAAATGCACGTACCGCTCAAGCACCTGGTCGGCACGTTCATGATCGGCCGCTTCATCGGCACCTTCACGCCGTCGACCGTCGGGCTCGACGGCTACCGGATGTACGACATCGCCAAGCACTCGAAGAAGATCGCCCCCGCCGTCTCGGTGATCCTCGTCGAGAAGGTGATCGGGTTCTTCGTGCTGTCGATGCTGGTGCTGCTCACGCTGCCCTGGGGCTTCGCCGTGCTGCCCACCTCGACGCTCACGGCGGTCGGCGCCCTGTACGCGATCCCGGTGCTGCTGTCGCTGGTGCTGCTCTCCAAGCCGTCGTTGATCCAACGGCTCCTCGGCGTCTTCTTCCGCCCGGGCACGGCGCTGGGCAGGAAGGTCGAGAACGCCGCCGCCGCCGTCACCACCTACGAGGCGCAGCGGGGCAAGCTGGTGCGGGCGGTGGCGGTCGGGTTCCCGATCCATCTGTTCTCGATCTGCATCTTCATCTGCACCGGCTACGCCATCGGCGCGCCGATCTCGCTCACCGACATGCTGTTCGTCGGCCCGCTGGTGATCACCGCCACGGTGCTGCCGATCTCGCTGTCGGGACTGGGCGTGCGCGAGGCGGCGTTCATCTACCTGCTCACCGCCACCGGGGTGTCGGTGGGCGAGGCGGCGCTGCTGTCCTTCCTCGGCTACCTGATCGGCCGCGTGATCTCCATGTTCGGCGGCATCTTCTGGATCGTCCGCCGCATCGGATACAAGGTGGAGATCACCGGCAGGGCGATGGAGCGCCGGGACGAGGAGCCCGCCGCGGCGAGCGAGGCGCAGGCCGAGCCGGCTCGCGCCGCCCGACCGCTGCTCCGCGTCGGTCGCCACCTGTGGACCGGCGCCACCGCCGGCCTCGCCGCAGGGATGCTCGTCGGCCTGGCCGAGATGACCTACATCCTGCTGCGCATCCCCGCACCGCGACCCTGGGGCGCGCTGCTGTACGCCTCGGCGCTGTACGGCGCCGTCTGCGCCGCCGCCGGCTTCGGCCTCGGCCTGGGCTGGTGGCTGCTCGGCCGCTTCGCCGGCGGCAAGCGCGGCGGCTTCCGCGCCTCGCTCGAGGGGCTGTGGACCGGCACCGGCCTCGCGCTGGTCGCGGGGCTCGGCCTGGTGATCGCGCGGTTCCGCGTGTTCCGCGATCTGTTCGACGAGAAGCTCCCGGCGATGGGCGCCGGCGGCCTCGGCGTGCAGTTGGTGCTGCTGCTGCTCTTCGGCGCCCTGTTCGTCGGCGGTTTCCTCGGCCTGCGCCGGCTGCTGCGCCGGCCCAAGGCCGCCTGGTTCCGCCGGGCCTGGGGCCCGCTGGTCCCGGTCGCCGCGCTGCTCCTCCCGGGCCTGCTCGG
>CAZMRP010000311.1:0-6392 GCA_964568275.1 uncultured Myxococcales bacterium | reverse complement strand
CGCGGACCGGCTCTTGTACGGGGACGCGGCTATAAGCGCGTCTACAAGTTCCCGTGGGAACCCGCCCAGGTCGTCGCCGTGCGGTATGTAGTCGACAGTCTCGACGCGCGTAGGTCCAACCGCCATGCGATACGCGCCGCTGGGGCGCACCGTTGGCCACAGCAGCAGGATGCCGCCCGACTGACGCCCGCCGAGCGCGTCCACCCGTTGCGGGGCCGGCTCGCGGACGCGCGGCGCACGACGGGCGGTCGCCATGGTGCTCGGCGCAGCCCCCGCATCACGAGGGGCACGGGCGAGGAACCGGTGCGGGTGGGGTGCTACGGCGCAGGGTTCAGGAGATGGCGTCCTTGAGGGCCTTGTTGGCCGTGAGGCGCACGACGCGCTTCGCCGGCTTGGCCTTGCGGACCTCTTCCTGCTTGGTGAAGGGGTTGATCCACTTGCCGGCGGGGACCGCCGCGCGGGTGCGGACCTTCGCCTTCACGTAGCCCGGCAGGACCGCGAACTCGCCCGGACCCTTCTTGCCCAGCTCCTTCACGGCCAGGTCGGCGAGGGTCTGGAACACCTCGACCACCTGCTTCCGGCTGAGCCCCGTCTTCTCCGCCACGTGCGCCACGATCTGGGACTTGGTCATCTTGGCCATCTTCGCCACCTCTCCCCTGCGGTCCATACCGGGGGGCCCAAAGCCCCGCGAGGGCCGTCATCGGCGGGCTTCTATTCCAACCGGACCACCGCGGTCAACTAGTCGCAGCAGCCCGCCTCCGCCCCGGCGCACCGTCACGGCCGGCGACGGTCACACCGTGACGCAGCAGACGCGGTTGCGACCCTCCTGTTTGGCCCGGCAGAGCTGTTCGTCGGCGGCCGCCACCAGTCGCGCTCCGAGCAGCCCCTTGCGGCCCCGCACCACGGCCAGGCCGATCGAGACGGTGAGCGGAATCCGGTTGCCGAGCTGCACGAACGGGAAGCCCTCGACGCCCGTCCGCAGCCGCTCGGCCGTCGCCCGCGCCCCGGCCTCGTCGGTCTGCCGCATCAGGATCGAGAACTCCTCGCCGCCGTGCCGCGACACCACGTCCTCGACGCGCACGCAGCCGCGCAGGTACGAGCCCAGCTCGAGCAGCAGGCGGTCGCCCACCGGATGACCCCAGCCGTCGTTGACGACCTTGAAATGGTCGACGTCGAGCAGCGCCAGGGTGAGGGTGGCGCCGTGTCGAATCGCGAACTGCAGCTCCTGCGCCAGCCGCTGCTCGAAGTAGCGCCGGTTGAACAGGCCGGTCAGCGGGTCCTGCAACGCGCGCGCCTCGAGGTCGTCGAGCAGGTCGTCCTCGGCCGGCGTGTAGAGCAGGAACCGCAGCGGCGTGTGCCCGACGAGCAGGCGGTCCCCCGGCTCCAGCCGGCGTTCGCCGGCGAGCCGTTCGCCGTTGACCCGCGTGCCGTTCGTGCTTCCCAGGTCGCGCACCACGAACCGGCCGTCCGGCGCGAGCGCGATCTCGAGGTGCCGCAACGAGACACCCTCGTCGGGAATCGTCACGTCGCAGTCCGCGGCGCGGCCGAACACGGTCGGGGCGCCGGTGAGCGCCAGGCGCGCGCCGAGGAGCGGGCCGGCCAGCACCAGCAGCGTCGGCCGGGTCTCCCGCAGCCGCTCCACGGTGCGCGCGAACTCCGTCTCCACCATCGGCAGCGTCGGCGAGGACACCGCCGGCGGTGCCGAGCGGCGCCCCGGCGCCCGCGGATCCCGGCCGTTCGCATCCCCTCCCGGCTCGGACATCGGCCTACTCCATCTGCGCCACGAACGCCTCGGGACGGAGCGGCCGGCCGGTGACCTGTTCGACGAACGCGTCCCAGCGCAGCGACTTCCCCGGCCCGAACACGTGCTCGTTCAGACACGGTCCGAGCTCGGGGTGCCCGACGAAGGTCACCTCCGCCGGGAACTCCACGTGCAGCACCTCGCGCGCCAGGTACGACCGTAGCTGCGCCGAGAACAGCTCGCCCAGCAGGTAGTTGTGGTAGTAGACCGGCGACGACACCAGGTGGATCTTGGTCGCCCAGTCCGGCGCCGTCCGGTCCGCGGGTCGCGCCATCAGCTGGTGCCGGGCCACCGTGCTCCACCACAACTCGCCCAGGTCCTGCCGCGGATTGGCGTACAGCTCCCGCTCGAAGTCGGTCATCACCAGCGCCCAGCGGGCGAAGACCAGCCACGAGCGGATCTGCTGGCGGCGCAGCCGGTCCGCGGTCTCCGGGTCGGGAGCTTGTCCGGTGACGGCGGCCAGCCACTTCGCGTTGTAGGTCAGGCCGCCCATCATCATCGCGATCCCCTCGGTGGTCAGCGTGTGCGCGGCGCCGCGCAGCAGGTACGGCAGGTCCTGGTCGATGCCGGCGTCGTAGACCGCGTGTCCCAGCTCGTGCAGCGTCGTGTCGGCCCAGTGCGCGTCGGGCTTGAGGTTGAGCAGCACGCGGATGTCCCCGCTGCGGTCGATGTCGAAACAGAAGGCGTGCTGCGACTTGCCCTCACGCTCGTAGAGGTCCGAGCGCTGCAGGATCGGCTCCACGTCGAGGCCGATGCCGGTGTAGAACTGCCGGGCCATCGCCAGCAGGTCGCGGCCGGTCCACAGGGCGTCGGGGTCGAGACCCGGGACGGCGGGCGACTCCTGGAAGAACGGGTCGCCGTAGTGCCAGGGCTGCAGCTCCTCGACCCCGAGCTCGAACTTCGCGGCCAGTTCGGCGTCGATCTCGCTCTTCCAGCGGGCGAACGGCGCGTCGGTCAGCGCCGCGACCCGGTCCATCAGGTCCTTCAGCCCTTCGGGCGTCTGCTCGCCCATCGCCAGCTGCATCGTGTGGTAGTCCGGATAGCCCACCTGCCGCGCCGCCTCGTTGCGCAGCTCGACCAGGTTCACCAGGTCCTCGGCCACCAGCGGCCCGACCTGCTTGAGCGCCTCCCAGGCCTCCCGGGCGTCCTCGGACGTCGTCGCCGTCCGCAGCATCCGCTTGAGCTCGTTGTCGCCGCGCTCCTCGCCGCGGAACCGGGCGCGGTGCTTGTTGAACCGCTGTTCCAGCGACGTCGCCAACTCGACGATCTTCGCGTTCAGCTCGGGGTCGATCTGGTTGTCCAGGTACTGCAGGAAGATCACCTCGAGCTGCCGCTTGAGACCCGGGTCGTGGACCTCCGGCGAGTCCTTCATCGCCTTGACCCGCTCGAAGGCCTTGCGGTCCGCATGGAACTGCCGGTAGACGACCTCCCCGTCCTCGCGGGCCCGGTAGAAATCCTCGTGACCGAGCACGTAGGCGTTCCAGGCGGTCAGCCCGACCATCCGCTCGAGTCGCTGGACCGTCGGCACGTACTGCTGCTCCACGAACGCGCGCGCCTCGGCCTCGGTGGGCACGCCGGTCGCCGCCGCAGTTCCCCCGGCCGCGGCCGGGGCGACCGGAGCGGCGCCGGCGGCCGCCCGCGTCTCCGGGCACGTGCACGGCTTGTCGCCGTCCGGCTTCGAACAGCCGCCGACCCCCGCCGCCGCGACCCACAGCATCACCGCCATCGAACACCTCGAGCCGACTGCCACATGCATCGCCTTCCTCCGTACGCGCCGAGGATATCACGGTCCCGTGGAATCCGTACCCAGGGCGCGCGCCAGCTCGCCGACCAGCGCCCGCAGCGCGGCGCCCCGGTGGCTCAGGCCGTCCTTCAGCCCGGCCGGAAGCTCGGCGAAGGTCCGCGCGTGCCCCACCGGCAGGAAGACCGGGTCGTAGCCGAAGCCGTCGGTGCCGCGCGGCACGAACCCGATCCGTCCCTCGCAGACGCCGCGGAACAGCCGGACCTCGCCGCCCGTCAGGCCGGCCCACGCCGGCCCGGACACCGGCAGCGCCAGCGCGGCCACGCAGACGAACCGCGCCTGCCGCCGCCCCTCCGGCACGTCCCGCAGCTCCTCGAGCAGCCGCGCGAGGTTCCGCGCGTCGCTGCGCGGCGGACCGGCGAAACGGGCCGAGTGCACCCCCGGGCGGCCGCCGAGCGCATCGACCACCAGGCCCGAATCGTCCGCCAACGCCGGCAGGCCGCCCGCCTCGGCAAACGCCCGCGCCTTCGCCTCGGCATTGGCCTCGAAGGTCGTCCCGGTCTCCTCCACCTCGAGCGTCAGGCCGACGTCGACCGGTCCCACGGGCTCGAGCGGCAGCCCCACGAGCAGCCGCCGCAGCTCGCGGACCTTGCCGTCGTTGCGCGTGGCGATCAGCAGCCGCAACGGCCTACGGCGCCCCCGCGTCCGGACCCGTCGCCGGCGCCGGCGGCGGGACGGCGAGCCCGCCGCCCATCAGCTGCTGCATCAGCTGCTCCATGCCGGCTCCGGTACCGCCGTCCGCCCCGCCCGCACCGAACAGCCCGCCCATCGACTCCAGCGCCTGCATCATCAGGGGCATCAACTCGACCAGCGACACGTCCTCGCCGCGCAGCATCCGGTCGATCATCCCGAGCAGGCGGGCGATGTCGGGGTTGTCGGCCGCCAGCGGCTCCAGCATCCGCCGCGCCATGTCGACCATCGGCCCGAACTCGCCGAGCGGGCCGTCGACGCCGACGCCGGAGCCGTCCCCGGACATCCCCTGCAGCAGCTGCATCATCAGGCCCAGGCTGTCGGGGTCGACGCCGCCGCCGTCGACGCCCCCGCCGGCGCCCAGCGTGCCCTGCAACAGCTGCATCAGTTGGCCGAGGTCCGGCTGGGTGCCGCCGTCGGCGCCGCCGCCCCCGCCGCCGGTCAGCAACTGGAGCAGCTGGCCGAGCCCCTCGGCGCCGCCCAACCCCTGGAGCATCTGCGCCAGGTCGCCCGCGCCCGCGTCGTCGCCCAGCACCAGCTGGAGCAGCCGGGCGAGGTCGGCCTTCCCGAGGTCCTCGTCGCCGTGGGTCTCGTGGAACCAGTGCCGGTGCAGCGCCAGCAGCTCGTCGGTCTTCCCGGTCAGCTCGCCGGCCAGACGGGCGAAGGCCTCGGGCCCCGCGACCTTGTAGACGTAGCGGTCGTAGTACGCGCGCAGCGTCCGGCCGAAGGCGTCGTCGCCGATCGCCTGCCGCACCGCGGCCCAGAAATACGGACCCTTCCCGTAGACCAGCGCCGCGTACTCCAACGGCCCGGAGAAGTCGCCGGTGGCCCGGTCGACCGCGCCGTCGGGGCTGCCCATCAGCCGGAACACGTGGTAGTTCAGCTTGACGTTGCGGTCCCCGGTCAGCGCCGCCCGCTCGGCCCCGTAGCGGTCCTCGAAGTACAGCATCGAGGAGTACTGGGCCATCCCCTCGTCGAGGAACGGGTGACGTACCGAGTCGGAGCCGATCAGCCCGTTCCACCACTGGTGCGCCACCTCGTGCACCACGACGAACTCCACCATCTCGTCGAGGATCGGCAGGCGGTCCATGCCGGCCGGGACCAGCGCGCCGAACGACTCGGACAGGTCCTGCAGCAGCATCGTGGCCACCGTGACGATGCCCGGGAACTCGACGCCCCCCGCCCCGCCGATCAGCGGCGCGGCGGCCACATCCAGCTCGGTCAGGGTGTACGGCCCGAACCGCCGCTCGAACACCTCGAGCGCCGCCACCGCGTAGTCGAGAATCCGCTGGCCGAACTGCTCCCGGCCTTGGGGCACGTAGGCCCGCACCGTCGTCTCGCCGACCACCCGCTCGACCACCAGATAGGTGCGGGAGGCGAGCACCGTGAAGTCGCGCAAGGCGACGCCGCCGTAGGTGACGTCGGTGGGCGTCGCACCGCGCGCCAGCTCGACGCCGCTGGACGCCACCGTCGCCTGGCCCGGGATCCGCACCCGTACGCGGTAGTTCGCCAGCTCCTCGGTGCCGACGTCGCCGATCCCGGTGGGCTCGTCGATATCCCACCGCCGCTCGTCCGGGAAGTAGCGCGCCAGGGCCGGGTACCAGGCCGCCAGCGAGGCGATCCCGTCGCCCATCGAGAGGATCCCGTAGCCCTCGATGCCGCCGTCGCCCATCCCGAGCAGCCCTTGGAGCATGTCGAGGCCCTGGCGCAGCATGCCGGTCTGGCCCGGCTCCTGCTGCGGCAGCCGGCCGGCGAACGCCACCTCGAGCTCGACCCGCCGCCCCGGCGGGAGCGGCGCCGGGAGCGGCACGATGAAGGTGGTCGGCCCCGGGTGCTCCACGGCGACCGCCGCCCCGGACGCCTTGGCCGACGTCACCGTTACCGGCGGTTCCTCGCCCTCGCGGCCGAACTCGTTGCCGTACACGCGCAGCACCACGCGGTCCAACGTCTCCGTCGTCCGGTTGTGGAAGTCCAGCCGCTCCAGCGCCTCGAAGGTCCCCCGCTCCAGGTCGAGCTGCAGATCGATGTCGTAGAAGCTGAGCTCGCCCGCATTCCCGACGCCGATCGCCTGCGCGATGCGGGGCCGCATGTCCGGTCGCA
>CAZMRP010000310.1:0-6401 GCA_964568275.1 uncultured Myxococcales bacterium | reverse complement strand
GGCGCGGCGATAGGCGTCGGGGCCGTTGAGGGCCGAGCCGACCAGGCAGGCGGTGCGGGGCGCGCGCTCCGGCGTGAGGGTCAGGCCGGCGTCGAGCAGGGCGTCGCGGCAGACCGCCACGGTCAGCAGGACGAAGGCCGCGTTCCACTGGTGGACCTCTTTCGCGTCGGCGAAGCCGGCGGCGAGCGGATCCCAGTCGGGGAGCTCGCCCACCACATTGCAGGGCGAGTCGACGGCGCAGCGCGTGATGCGGCGGAACCCCGCCTCGCCCGCCGCGGCGCGCTCGAAGGTCCGCGCGAGGGTGGCGCCGAGCGGTGTGGCGGCGGCGTAGCCGACGACGAACACGCGGTGGTTGGCGGGGGCTCGCATCCGGTTCGGGCTCCGTTCCTCCGCGTCAGGCCAGGCGGCGCAGCACCAGGCAGGTGTTCGTGCCGCCGAAGCCGAAGGCGTTCTTCAGCACGTGCTCGTGGGTCAGGGCTCGCGCCTGCCCGGGCACGCAGTCGAGCCGGATCTCCGGGTCCGGCGTCAGGTTGATTGTCGGGACGAGGACTCCCTCGCGCAGTCCCTCGAGGGCGAAGACCGTCTCCAGGGCGCTGGAGGCGCCCATCGCGTGGCCGGTGAGCGACTTGAGCGCGGTGACCGGGGGGACGCGGTCGCCGAACACGTCGCCGAGCGCGTCGGCTTCGGTCCGATCGCCGAGCCTGGTGGAGGTGGCGTGGGCGTTCACCGCCCGCACGTCGGCGGGCGCGAGTCCGGCCCGGGCGACGGCCTCGGCCATGCAGCGGGCGATCGTCTCGCGCCGCGGGGCGACGAAGTGGTCGGCGTCGCCGGTCATGCTCCAGCCGGCGAGCTCGAAGCGCGGGGCGAGGCCGTGGGCGCGGGCGAAGTCCCGGGTGGCCAGCACCAGGCAGGCGGCGCCTTCGGAGACGACGAAGCCGCGGCGGTCGAGGGAGAACGGGCGGCTGGCCCGGGCCGGCGGCTCCGGCTCGCGGCCCGGCTTGCGCTTGAAGGCGCCGTTCATCGTGGCGAAGCCGGCGACCGTCGGCTCGACCAGCGGGAAGTCCGCGGCGCCGCACAACGCCAGCTCGGCCTCGCCGGCGGCGAACAGCAGGGCGGCGACGGCGAGGGACGTGGCGCCGGTGGCGCAGGCGGTGACCGGGCCGACCACCGGACCGGTGGCGCCCGTGAGCATCGAGATGCGTCCGCCGGGCATGTTGATGCACGAGTTCGGGTTGGTGAAGGGCGGCGGCAGGCGGCCGGCGGCGACGAGCGCGCGGTCGGCGGCGAGCACCGCGTCGAGCCCGCCCACGGCGGAGCCGAAGGTCACGGCGGTGCGGGGCGCGAGCTCCGGGGTGAGCTCGATGCCCGCGTGCCGAAGCGCGCGGTGCGCGACCAGCAGCGAGTGGGCGAAGATCGGCGAGGTCCAATGCGCCATCGGCCGCGGGGCGAGGAACGGATAGGGGCTCGGGTCGAACGGCGGCACCTCGCCGGCCACGTCCACCGGGAACCCGTCGGGAAGCCGGAAGCGCGTCAGCGGGCCCACGCCGCTTTCGCCCGCCCGGGCGCGCCGCCACTGCGCCTCCAGCTCGGTGCCGAGCGGCGAGACGGCGTCGTAGCCCAGGATCACCGGTCGGAGGTCGGCCATCGGCTGCACGTTCCGCAGGGGCGCCGCGGGCGGCGCCTCCTCACCAGGGCAAGAGCCGGTAGAGCTTGGCGAACATCTCGTACACCTCGATCCAGTTCCGGAGGTCCTCCGTGGAGCGGAGATGGTCCCGCTTGTGGACCATGATCCAGCTCATGTGCGCCGCTCCGTCCTTGCAGGTGGCGCAATCGCGTGTGGCGGACGTGCAGCAGCGGTGCATCGTGCGCAGGTCGCTGGCCCAGCGGATGAAGCGGATCAGGCGGCGCGGCCGCGGGTTGCGCGTGTCCAGCGGCTCGGTGACGGACGGGCACTCGCTCCAGCCGAAGGCCCGGCCGTGCAGGCGGCCCGTCGTCAGCACCTCGTGGTAGTAGCGGCACGAGACCACGGTCTCCGGGTAGCGCTCGAGCAGCCCGTCCAACTCGGCCCGCAACTCCGCCAGCCGGCCGGGCTCCCAGACGAAACCGTCGACACCCTCGTCGTTGGACAGCAGCTGGTAGTGCACCCGCAGCCCCACGTCGCGGATGCGCGCCGTCATCCGCTCGACCCGGCCGACCTGCTTGGGGGTGATCGTGTACAGGTAGTAGGTCCACGGGTCGCCGGCGTAGTTGCGGGACGAGACGGCGAAGGTGTCCTTGCCGCGCAGCTCGCGTTCGACCTCCTCGTCGCCCCACAGCGAGATGCCGACCATCATCTCCGGGAACCGGTCGCGCGGCAGCTTGATCAGCCCGTTGGTCGCGCAGTAGCTCGGCAGCCGCCGGTGGAACGCCTCGACCCGGTCGAGATGCAGGGTCGGCTCGCCGCCGATCAGGATCGCCAGGTTGACGCCGCGAGCCTTCTCGGCGTCGATGAACGACTCCCAGGCCCGCAGGTCCGTCTCCTCGCGGGCCGCGTGCTGTTCGCCCGAGGAGAAGAAGAAGCACCCCTTGCAGCGCAGGTTGCACTTGTCGGTGACGTCGTAGATCGAGCTGCGGATGTTGAGGTGCGCGATCCGCTGGTAGCGTTCGTACCACGGGTCGTCGAGCAGGGAGCGGACCGTCTGCATCGAGGGCCTATTGGAAGAACGCGGCCTGGAAGGCCTGGTCCGCGAGCATGCCCGTCAGGGCCAGGTTGACGTTGTGGTAGACGGCCTGCTCCAGCGCCTTCTCCTCGCGGATGCTGGGTGGCGGGGCCTCGATGCGGTACTCCTGCTGGTAGACCGGGTGGGCGTACTTCCAGAGCTGGATCTGGACGTGCAGGACCCCCTCGGTCATGCGCACGATGGTCGCGCGCAGCTCCGGGATGGTCGGGTCGAGGGCCTGCGGCTCGTCGACGTAGACCGGCATGCCGAGCCCCGCGAGGGCCTTGGCGAAGGCGTCGCGCAGGAAGGCGGAGATCGTGCCGGAGGCCTCGTAGACCACCAGGCCGTCGGCGCTGTAGAAGTAGTAGTCGCGCTCGGTCTCGGACGCGACGTTGGCGAAGTTCGACAGGTGCACCGGGTGGCCCTGGTAGGCGCGCAGCTCGGCCGGCAGGACCGGCAGGAACCGCTCGGGCACCACGTAGACGTAGGCCCCGCCTCCGCGGCCGCAACCCGGGCCGGCGGACAAGACCGAGATCGCGGCCAGCGCCACGGCGAGCGACAGCATGCTCCTCATCGGGGTCCTCCCTCCCTGCCGGCCTCCGGCGGACGCACCGCCGCCCGGCACAGATTGTCGTCCTTCGCGTACCCGGTCACCCAGACGGCCAGGTAGGTGTCGACGTAGTCGAGCCACGCGCGGAAGGTGTCCGGGTCGGCGGCGTGGCGGTGCATCCGCGCGGTGACGACGGCGCTGCCGGCCGCGTAGTGGCGGCAGTCGGCGCAGTCGGTGTCCGGCACGCAGCACGCGACCGCGCGGTCCCAGCTCAGGTCGGCGCGGTACTGGCGGAACGAGCGGCCGAGACCGATGAAGGTCGACGGGTTGCAGCGGGGATAGGAGCAGCCGAACAGCGCGTGCAGGGCCCGCCGGTGCGTGTGGACCACGGCGCTGTACGGCGAGAACAGCACGTGTCGCGGGAAGCGGTCGAGCAGCGCGAGCATCTTGGCCCGGGTCGCGGCCAGCGAGCCCGGGTCGTGGCGCAGTGGTCCGGCGTAGCCCGCGGGGGCGGAGAAGACGTTGAACGTCACCCGCGCGTCGGCCCGCGCCAGGCGTTCCACAACCTCGTCCGCCTCGTCGACGTTCCCGCGCGTGAAGGTGTAGACGAACGCCGCGCGCGGGTCGCCGCCGTACGCCTCGAGCTGCCGGTCGAGCAGCCGGGGCATGCCCCGCACGCGCTCGCTCGTGGCGTCGTTGCCCCAGACCGAGACGTGCACCTTGTACCCGACGGACTCCGGGATGCGGAGCACCCCGTTGGTGGCGATGCAGCCCAATGGAATGACGTCGTGGCAGGCCTGGAGCACCTCCGGCAGCAGCGCCGGCTCGGCCCCGGCCAGCACGACGTAGGTGATCCCCCGCGCGCGCTCGCCGTCGAACAACGCCCGCCAGGCCGCCGGGTCGCCGTTCTCGCGGGCGAACTGCTTGGTCCCCTCGTAGTAGTAGCAGCCCTCGCAGCGCAGGTTGCAGCGGCTGGCCACGTCGTAGGTCGACTCGCGCAGGAAGAACCAGCGGCGGACCTTCTCGAAGCGCGCCCGCACGCCGGGCAGGGCCAGCAGATCCGAGAACCTCCAACGCTCGGGGGCCTCCCGGCGGCGGGGTTCGAGCGGCACGGCGTTCGACTCGCTCATCGGCTCCGTGCCGTCCTCAGGCGGCCCCGAGCTTCGAGCGGACGTGCTCGCGAATGGCGCGCAGGTTCTTGAGGCGCGGGTAGTCGTCCTCGTCGATGGTGATGCGGAACTCGTCCTGGAGCACCAGCGCCACGGTGGTCAGGTCCATGCTGTCGATGCCCAGTTCATCGACCAGGTCGAGCATCGGATCGAAGGAGTCCGCGGTGACGTTCTCCAGCTTCAACTCCGCGATCAGGATCTCCGCGATGCGGCGCTCCAGCCCGCGGTCGTCCAGTCCTTGAGGATTCGCTTGTGCCACGCTCATTTCCGCCTCGACCCGTCCCCTTGCCTCGTAACCGTACGTCACAAACGAGGAATCCAGGCGGTTTGGATAGCATCGCCCCGAGGGGGCGTCAAGGGCGGGTCGCCCGGGGCGGGTCGCACGGGCCGAGCGGCGGCCGGCGGGAGTCAGGGCGCGGCGGATGCGCTCCGGGAGTCCGACGGCGCACCGCGCTCGAGGTAGCGCCGGCGGGCCTCCGCCGCCAGGTCCGCGGGCGAGGCGGCCGCGGTCGGGGCCTCGAGTCGCCCGAGTCGCTCGACGGCGATCTCGACGGGCGGGCCCGTGTGGAACAGGAACCGGTCGGGCTCGTAGAGCCGATCGGTGTGCTCGATGTGGAGCAGCTCGAGCGGGGCCTGGAAGCGTCGGGCCAGGCGGAAGGCGCCGTGGCGAAACGGCCCCAGCCTGCCGTCGCGTCCGCGGCGGCCTTCGGGGAAGACGAACAGGTTGCCGCCGGCGGCCAGGTGCCGCCGCAGGCGGTCGAGGCGTCGCAGCAGGCGCTCGTCGAGCCCGTCGCGGCCGGCGGGGACGTAACCGGCGGCCCAGAGGCACCAGCCGAACAGCGGGACGCGGAAGAAGACCGGCTTGACGAAGGTGGAGTGTCGGGGGAGCGAGGCGATCAGCAGCAGCGGGTCGAGGTACGACACGTGGTTGCAGACCACGATCGAGCCGCGGAGGCCGCGGACGGCGGGGTCGACGTGCATCCGCAGTCCCGGCCGGACGGCCCGCAGCATGGCGAAGAAGCCGCGGAAGAACCAGTGGTGCACGCGCTGGATCGCCGCGCGGGGGCGGCCGGTGCCCAGGGCGACGACGTAGCTCGGCAGCAGGACCAGCAGGCCGCCGCCCACGAAGTAGACCCAGACGGCCAGCGTGACCAGCAGGTCGGCGACCGGGCGGAAGGGGCGGCGCCCGGCCATGCGCCTACCCGTCGAAGCGGCGGAGGAACAGGCAGGTGTTGACGCCGCCGAAGGCGAAGCTGTTGATTGCGGCCACCCGGATGCGCTCCGGTCGCGGCTCCAGCGTGTGACGCACCACGGCGCAGCGGGGGTCGACCTCCTCGAGGTTCAAGGTCGGGACGATCAGGCCGTGCTGCAGCTGCAGCAGCGTGAAGATCGATTCGATCACGCCGCAGGCCCCCATCGTGTGGCCGATGTGGCCCTTGAAGCCGGTGACCCAGGCCCGTTCGCCGACGACGTTCCGCAGCGCCTGGGCCTCGACCACGTCGCCCATCCGCGTGGCGGTGGCGTGTGCCGAGACGAAGTCGATGTCGTCGGGGTCGAGGCGGGCGTTCTCGAGGCCGAGGCGCAGCGTGCGCTCCACCCCTTCCCGGTTGGGGAGGATCAGGTCCCCGCCGTTGTTGCCGCAGCCGAAGCCGATCACCTCGGCCAGGATCGGCGCCCCGCGGCGCCGGGCGGTCTCGAGCTCCTCGAGCAGCACCGCGCCGGCGCCCTCGGCGGCCACGAGGCCGTCGCGCCGGGCGTCGAACGGGCGGGGCGTGGCCGAGGGACGGTCGTTGAAGCCGGTGGAGGTGGCCAGCAGGTGGTCGAACACCGCCACCGTCATCGTGTCGTACTCGTCCGCGCCGCCGCACAGCATCGCGTCCTGCAGGCCGAACTTCACGGCCTCGTAGCCGAAGCCGATCGACTGGCTGCTGGTGGTGCAGGCCGTATTGGAGGAGATGACGCGGCCCGTGATCTGGAACATCC
>CAZMRP010000309.1:0-6407 GCA_964568275.1 uncultured Myxococcales bacterium | reverse complement strand
GCTGGTCTTCCGCGTGGCATTGGCGATCACGCGCGACGAGCGGTCGGCAGAGGAGGACTAGAAGCGCAGGCCGAAACCGAGGTTGGCGGACACGCCCACCTCGGTGCAGGCCGGCGTGCCCGGGCCGGCGTCGCACGTCGCGCCGTCCACGGCCTTCCGTACGAAGGTCTCGGCCTCGGCCGTCAGCACGAACGTGTCCAGCAACTGCCACTCGACGCCCAGTGCCGCGCGGGCCCCGAGCCGGAACAGGTCGGCGTTGCCGTCCACGTCGCAGCCGTCGGCGTCGACCCAGACGTTGGTCCAGTCGGCGACGACGCCGAGGCCGAGGTACAGCGGAAAACCGCGGCCGGCGACGTACCACAGCAGGTTGAGCGCCGTGGGGATCTCCTCGCGGGCCCGGCCGTCGACCGTGCCGCCGGCGAGGTACCCGACGCTCGCCTCGAGCGACAGCTCGTCGGTCAGCAACAGGCGCAGGGCCAGCGAGGCGCCGCCGACCTGGCTGCCGTCGGTCAGGTAGCGGTAGTTGCCGAACAGCATCAGGTCGACGTCGTCGTCCGCGGGGGTCTCGGCGGCCAGCGTCGCCGCGGGAACGCCGTAGCAGTCGGAGCAGTCGTAGGTCGGGGCGGCGACGACGGGGGCGAGCGTGATGCTGGGCGGCGCGACGTACGCGGGAGCGGAGGTCACGATCATCCGCGGCGGGGGCAGGGCGAGCTGGATCGGGCGGACGAGGATCGACGGTTGGATGTGCACCGCGCCCGTCGGTACGGCGACCGGCGCGGCGGGCACGACCACCGGGGCGGGCGGCCCGGGCCGCCGGATGCGGAACGCGGGACGCTCGGTCCGCGACGGGACGTGGATGACGGGAACGGCCGATTCCGCCGGCACCGGAACGACGGTGACCGCGGGGGCGGGCGCCGCGGGGGACACCGCCACCGACGGGACGGCGTACGGGCTGACGCGCAGGGCCGGCGTCCCGACCGCGACGCTCGAGTCCATCGACAGCGCGGCGGAGATCGTGCCGCTCGCCGAGACCGAGGCGCTGGCGGCCACCGAGCTGCCGCCGACCCACACGGCGTCGGCGGCGGCGGGGGCGGCGAGGGCGGCGGCGAGAGCGAACGGGGTGACGAGTCTGGTGAGCATCCGGTACCTCCCACGTCTTCCGGGGTCCGGACGATGCCGCCGGCGTGCCAGCGGACGAAGCGCATGATTCCGTCGGCTTGGTCTGCGGGCGAAGGGGCGGTGTGTCGTTTTGCTGTCGGTGGGAGAGTGTGCGGTGTGACCGAATGGCCACAATCGGCGGTCGGTCGTTCGGGGCTATTCCTCTTCCTCTTCCTCGACCTTGCGCCCGCTCTCCTGGATGATGCGGTCCTGGAACTGCACGGGGACCTCGTCGTAGTGCGAGAAGCCCATCGTGAAGGCCCCGCGCCCGCCGGTGATCTGGCGCAGGTCGGAGGAGTAGCGGAGCATCTCGGACATCGGGGCCTGGGCCTTGATGATCTGGTTGCGGCCCTTGGAGTCCATGCCCAGGACGCGGCCGCGGCGCTGGTTGATGTCGCCCATCACGTCGCCCATGCACTCGTCCGGGCACACGACCTCGACGTTCATGACCGGCTCGAGCAGCGTCGGCTTGCAGAGCTTGATCGCGGCCTTGAAGCCCTTGGAGCCGGCGAGCTGGAAGCTCATGTCGGAGGAGTCGACGTCGTGGTACTTGCCGTCGACGACGGTCACGCGGAAGTCGACGACCGGGAAGCCAGCCAGCACGCCGCGCTTGGCGGCGGCGACGACCCCCTTCTCGACCGAGGGGATCCACTGCCGCGGGATGGCGCCGCCGACGATCTCGTCGACGAACTCGAACCCGCCGCCGCGCGGCAGCGGTTCCATGTGGAGGAACGCCACCCCGAACTGGCCGCGGCCGCCGGTCTGTTTCTTGTGTTTGCCTTCCACGTTCTGCGCGCGGCCCTTGATCGTCTCGCGGTACGGGATCTTCGGCGGCAGCAGGTCGACCTCGACCCCGAACTTGCGCTTGAGCTTCTCGACGGTGACCTCGAGGTGCACCTGGCCCATGCCGGACAGCAGGACCTCCTTGGCCTCGGCGTCGTGCGAGACCTGCAGCGTCGAGTCCTCCTCGAGCAGCCGCGGGAGGGCCCCGCCGATCTTGTCCTCGTCGTTCTTGGTCTTCGGCTTGAGCGCGAAGGTGATCGCCGGGACGACGGCGGGCAGCGGCGGGAACACGACCTGGTCCTTCTCCTCGGCCAGCGAGTCGCCGGTCATCGTCTCCTTGAGCTTGGCGACGGCGACGATCTCGCCCGGGCCGGCCTCGGTACCCGACTCCTGCTTCTTGCCCTGCAGCCACAGGATCGCGTTGAACCGCTCGCGGGCCCCGCGGGTGACGTTGTAGAAGCCGGCCTCGGTCTTGAGCGTCCCGGACCAGATGCGCAACAGCGTCATGCGGCCGGTGAACTGGTCGATCATCGTCTTGAACACCTGCGCGCAGAACGGGGCGTTCGGGTCGGCGGCGCGCTCCAGCGTCTCCTCGCCGCCCGGGCGCTTGAGCTGGCGCGGCGGCCGGTCGGCCGGGGAGGGGCAGGAGCCGACGACCAGGTCGAGCAGCGGAGCGGCGCCCATGGCCAGCGTGGAGGACCCGCAGAGGGCCGGCACGAAGGTCCCGGCCAGGATCCCCTTGTGCAGCCCCTGGATCGCCTCCTGCTCGGACAACGTCCCCTGCTCGAGGTACTTCTCGGTCAGGGCGTCGTCGGTCGCGGCGATGCCGTCGATCAGCTTCTCGCGCGCTTCGGTCACCCGGTCCTTCAGGTCCGCCGGCACCTCGGCCACCTGGAACGAGCCGGAGCCGTCGTGCGCGAACTTGTAGGCCTTGCCCGACAACAGGTCGACCACCCCCTCGAACTTGTCCTCCTTGCCGATCGGCACCTGGACCGCCACGATCTTGTCGGACAGGTTCTTGCGCAGGTCGTCGAGCGCCGTGTCGAAGTCGGCGCGCTCGCGGTCCATCTTGTTCAGGAACACCACGCGCGGCAGGCCCAGCTCGTCGGCGATGCCCCAGGCCTTGTCGGTCTGCACCTGCACGCCGTCCACCGCCGAGACCACGACGATCGCGGTGTCCATCACCGTCATGCAGTTGTGCGTGTCGAGGAAGAAGTTGGCGTCGCCCGGCGTGTCGATCACCGTCACCCGGTTCTTCTTCCACTCGCCGCCGGCGATCGCCGGCGAGATGCTCGACTCCCGCTTGATCTCCTCCGGCTCGTAGTCGAAGGTCGACGTCTGGTCGGCGGTCTTGCCGAGCTTCTGGGTCACCTTCATCGCCAGGAGCAGCATCTCTCCCAGGGCCGTCTTGCCCGTCCCCGCGTGACCCACCAGACCGATGTTGCGCAACGCCGCCGTCTCGTACTTCTTCATCGTCCCGTCCCTCGTCTTTTCCCGCAGTTGCGCCGTTCCAGGCGCGCGGGGTCGCCGAAACTACCCCACGCGCCTCCCGAGGTCAAACGGATCTCACGCCAAGGCGCCCGGGGGGGGGAGGGGAATGGTCGCGCCAAGGCGCCAGGGGGGAGGGGAATGGTGCGCCAAGGCGCCAAGGCGCAGATGGGAAGGGCGGCACACGGAGGCCGCTTCGCGGCGCTCGGGCGCCGCGAAGCGACTCGCCCCTCCGGCCGCTCCTGGCGGGCCTGGTGCGAAGAGAGGGAGTCCCCGGCCCCCCGTCCGGCCTTGCGCCAGACGGTCCCCCGCGCCTTTGCGTCTTGGCGCGAGATTCCGCCCAGCGTCTTGGCGCGAGATCCGTCTTCGCCCGGCTTGCGGCCTTGCGCGAGCCTCTTGACGCGGGACGGGACTGGCCGTAGGTGCGCGTCGTGGAGCGGCGGGCGACCCACGACGAGCTGCGGGTCCGGGTGCGTGAGGCGTACCGGATGCTCCGTCCGTGCCGGGTCTGCCCGTGGGACTGCGGGGTCGACCGGCGGGTCGAGGCGACGGGGCGCTGCCGCTCCGGCTGGCGCCCCGTGGTCGCCTCGGCCAACCTGCACCGCGGGGAGGAGCCGCCGCTCTCCGGCCGGCGCGGCTCGGGCACGATCTTCTTCGCCGGCTGTTCGCTCGACTGTCGTTTCTGCCAGAACTGGCCGATCAGTCACCTGGGCCACGGCGAGCCGATCACGCCGGCGGGCCTGGCGTCGGCGATGCTCGGGTTGCAGCGCCGCGGCGCGCACAACGTCAACCTCGTCACCGCATCCCACTGGACGCCGCAGGTGCTGGCGGCGGCGGCGCTGGCCCGCCGCGGCGGCCTCGAGCTGCCGATCGTCTGGAACTCCTCGGCCTGGGAGAAGGTCGAGCTGCTCCGGTTGCTCGACGGCGTGGTCGACGTCTACCTGCCGGACCTCAAGTACGGCGACGACGCGTCGGCCGAGCGGTGCTCGGGGGTCCGGGGCTACTGGGCCGCGGCCACGGCGGCCATTGGCGAGATGTCGCGTCAGGTCGGGCGGCTGCAGCTCGACGACGACGGAGTGGCCGTGCGCGGCCTGATCGTCCGCCACCTGGTGCTGCCGGGCGGCCTGGCGGGGACGCGGCGCGTCCTGGAGTGGCTCGCCGGGCAGTTGCCCTACGGCACCGCGGTCTCGCTGATGGGGCAGTACTTCCCGGCCGGGGCGGCGCTGGCCGACCCGCAGCTCGGTCGTCCGCTGGCGGCGGCGGAGTACGCGGAAGCCTGCGCGCTGCTCGAGGAGTTCCCGGAGCTCGAGGGCTGGACGCAGGACATGAGCCTGCCGGGCGGCTGCTGAGGACGGCTACGGCAGCTCGCCGCGCTCGACGACGACTTCCCCGCGGCACCAGCCGCCGTCCGTGTCGAGCCACTCCTCGCGCACGTGCGCCTCGTGGACGATCATCTCGTTGTCGCGGTACCAGGAGAAGCTGACCCAGACCTTGGCCGAGTCGCCGTCGTCGGCGATCTGCAGCCGCTGGACCTCGTAGTCGGCGATCGACACGCCGTCCATGCTCGCCTGGTAGTCGGCGGTGAAGGTCTCGTGCTCCGTGAGGCGGACGTGGGGCAGCATCGAGCCCATCGCGCCCCAGCGGAACCCGTCGTGGAACTCGTCGACCGCGTTGCGCACTGCGGTCTGCGTGTCGTAGCCCCCGGCACAGCCCGCCAGCAGCACAACCGCCGCCAGCCGGCTCCTCCACTCCCGTCGTCCGCTCATCGAGTCCCTCACTTCCCGGCCCGGCGCCGCCCCTGCGGGCCGCGCCGACCGCGCGAGTCCCTGGCCTCCCGCCGCGGCCGATGCTAACGTCGCGCCGTGCTCGGGAGCAAAAAAGCTCTGTTGCTGCTCGGGGCCTCGGTCGCCGCACCCTGGGCTTGCGCGGCCGACGACGCGACGGCGCCCGCGGACGGCGGCGACGACGCCGCGGCCGACGCGGCGGACGACGGCTGCCCCGCCACCGGCGAGCCGCTGGACCTGCTCGGGACCTGGGCCGCCCGGGCCTGGGTCGGCGTCTACATGTCGACCCCCGGCGGCGGGATCGTGCACCTCTGCCCGGACCGCTACTACGGCGTGTCGGTGATCACCCTGCGCGTGCGGGTCCACGAGCAGACCGGTACCGCGGTGCGGCACACGTTCAACGTCTGCCGGCTGCAGATGCCGCTGGTCGAGGCCGCGATCGACCCCGCGTGCGACTCGCGGGTCGGCATGCAGCTCGCGGTGGGCCCGGTGCTCACCGCCCAGTGGCCCGCCATCGACTACCCCGGCGGCGCCGCGCTCGGCGGCACGACCGCCTGCTCGTCGTACGTCGCCGAGGAGCTGGTGGCGGTGTTCGGCACCGACGGCTCGGTCGGCGCCCGCGACCCGCTGCCGGAATGGCGGTCCGGCTGCACGGTCGACGCCGCGAGTTGCGTCGACGGCTGGGAGCACGTCGTCGACAGCGACGGCGACGTCCACCCCGGCGTCACGCTGACGGTCGACTCCGACCCCGAGGACCTGATCGAGGGCGAGGCGTACACGGCGTACCGGACGGTGGACCTGCTGCGCGGCACGGCCTGGAGCTCCCGGCTCGTGCTCGGCGAGGTGGAGCCGGCGATCGACTACCAGATCCTCGACAGCGACGTGCTGGTCAGCGGGGCGCCGCTGCCGACCCACCTGGTGCGCGACAACATCCCGGTGTTCGAGATCCCGGAAACCGGCTCGACCTTCGCCCTGCTCCGCGCCGACGGCCGCCACGGCGCCGCCGACCTCGATGCGGACGGCTCCGGCGAGGTGACCTGCGACGAGATCCTGGCGGCCGAGTCGATCTTCGCCCCATATCAGCCATGACGGACGAGCAGGACGACAAGCCCGGAGTGGAGCCGGCCGGCGAGCCGGGAGAGCGGTCTGCGGCCCACGCGCCGGCGTCGCCGCCCACGTCCGCCGGCCCGCCGG
>CAZMRP010000308.1:0-6410 GCA_964568275.1 uncultured Myxococcales bacterium | reverse complement strand
CCGCCTCCTCGCCGGCCAGCCCAAGCGACAAAGGACACCTTGAGATGGCTGCCCTTCACCGGCACCGTCTTCGTCTTCCGCAACAAGCGGCGCACGGCCGTGAAGCTGCTCGTCTACGACGGGCAGGGGTTCTGGCTTTGCCACAAGCGTCTCTCGCGCGGCCGCTTCCGGTGGTGGCCATCCTCGGGGGATGCAGGGACGTCGCTGCGCGCACACGAGTTGCAGGTGCTGCTGTGCGGCGGCGACCCGACGGCGACGCGCGTACCCCCGGAGTGGCGCCAGGTGGCCGAGCCGGCCGCGTGAAAAAGCTTGCGTTCTATCTTCGGCCCTGATACGCAAGGTGCATGGGCGCGCTGCTGACGTACCGCGGACGGACCGTGAGCGACGACGACGTGGCGTTCATCCGGAGGCTGGCGGCCGGTCCTTCCGGTACGAGCCGGCGCCGACTGTCGTTGGACCTGTGCGCGGCGTGGGGCTGGGCGCAGCCCAACGGCGCGCCGAGGGACGCGGTCTGCCGCGGATTGCTCCTGGCACTGGCGCGCGCGGGCCATGTCGAGCTGCCGCCGCCGCGATGGGTGTCGCGTCGTCCGCGGCGACGGAGCATCACGCCCGGACCCGTGGAGATCGACCGGACGCCGATCGCCGCGAGCCTGGCGGCACTGGGGTCGGTCGAAATCCGCCAGGTGCGCCGCACGCCGGACGAGCCGCTGTTCGGCGGGTTGATCCACGAGCACCACTACCTCGGCTACGTGCAGCCGGTCGGCGAGCACCTCAAGTTCATGGCCTACGCCGGCGGGCGGCCCGTGGCGTGCTTGGCGTGGAGCTCGGCGCCGCGGCACCTCGGGCCGCGCGACCGCTTCATCGGCTGGTCGCCCGAGGCTCGCCGCGCCAACATCCGGTTCGTCGCCTACAACAGCCGCTTCCTGATCCTGCCGTGGGTCCAGGTGCCGCACTTGGCGTCCCACCTGCTCGGCCGGATGGCGCGGATGCTGCCGTCGGAGTGGCAGCAGGTGTACGGCCACCCGGTGTACGTGCTGGAGACGTTCGTCCACGCCGAGCGCTACCGCGGCACCTGCTACCGCGCCGCCAACTGGACGGTCGTCGGGCGGACGACCGGACGCGGCAAGGACGACCGGGATCACCGCGGGCCGAATCGCCCGGTGAAGGACGTGCTCTGCTACCCGCTGGTGCGCGACTTCCGCGACCGGCTGTCGAGGATGCCGTGAGCCGCACGCGGATCAAGCGCAAGGCGCCCAAGCCGCAACGACGCGAGCTGCATCTCGATGAGCTCAAGGCGATCGTCGAGCGGGCGAAGGCGGCGTTGACCCCGGAAGACCACGCCACGCTCAACGCGGCGGTCGACACGCTCGCCTTCCTGACCCAGGAGCTGGAGGCGAAAGGCACGACGATCGACCGCCTGCGCCGCATGCTGTTCGGGGCGAGCACGGAGAAGACGAGCACGATCTTCCCGGACCCGGCGCCGGCGAGCGACGGCCAAGACGCCGCCGGCGCCGGGCAGACCGAAGCCGGCGCGGCGACGATCGAAGGCGAGACGCCGGCCGCCGCGGACGCCGACAAGGAGAAGCCGAAGCGGCCCGGGCACGGCCGCAACGGGGCGGCCGCCAACGTCGGCGCCGACAAGATCAAGGTGCCGCACGCCACGCTGCACCAGGGCGACCGCTGTCCCCTTTGCCAGAAGGGCAAGCTCTACCGGCTACCGGAGCCGGCCCTGCTGCTGCGCATCCGCGCCATCGCGCCGCTCCTCGCCTCCTGTTACGAGCTCGACCGGCTGCGCTGCAACACCTGCGGCGAGGTATTCACCGCCGACGCGCCCGACGGCGTCGGACCGGACAAGTACGACGAGACGGCAGCCGCGATGATCGGTCTCCTGCGCTACGGGAGCGGGTTACCCTTCAACCGCATTGCCCGGCTGGAGCGGGGCTTCGGCATCCCGCTCCCGCCGCCCACGCAATGGGAGGTGGTGGCGGGTGCCGCCGCGCGGATGGCGCCGGCGTTCGAGGAGCTGATCCGGCAGGCGGCGCAAGCGAAGGTGGTCCACAACGACGACACGAAGATGAAGGTCCTCGAGCTGGCCGCCGGCTCGCGTCGCGACGCCGACGACGCGGACGACGACGACCGCAACCGGCCGTCCGCCGAGCGCACCGGCATCTTCACCTCCGGCGTCCTCGCCGCCGCCGGCGGCCACTCCATCGCCCTGTTCTTCACCGGCCACCAGCACGCCGGGGAGAATCTGGCCGATGTCCTGACCCGCCGCGCCGCCGAGCTGCCCCCGCCGATCCAGATGTGCGACGCGCTGGCCGCCAACACCGCCGGGGACCTCCGCACGATCGTCGCCAATTGTGTCGCCCACGCGAGGCGGCAATTCGTGGACGTCGCCAACAACTTTCCCGACGAGTGCCGCTACGTCCTCGACCAGCTCCGCCTCGTCTACAAGAACGACGCCGTCGCCCGCGAGCAGAAGATGTCCGACGAGGCGCGCCTCGCCTTCCACCAGGCCGAGAGCCGCCCGGTCATGGACGACCTCAAGGCCTGGATGGAATCGCAGTTCGCCGAGCGGAAGGTCGAGCCCAACTCGGGACTCGGCGACGCGATCCGGTACATGCTCGACCACTGGTCGAAGCTCACGCTCTTCCTGCGCCAGGCCGGCGCCCCGCTGGACAACACGGCCGTCGAGCGGTCGCTCAAGAAGGCGATCTGCCACCGCAAGAACTCGCTGTTCTACAAGACGCTCCGCGGCGCCCACGTCGGCGACATGTTCATGAGCCTCATTCACACCGCCGAGCTCGTCGGCGCCAACCCCTTCGAGTACCTCGTCGCCCTCCAGCGCCACCACGACCGCGTCGCCGCGACCCCGGCCGACTGGATGCCCTGGAACTTCACCGACGCGCTTGCGCGCCTGACCTCCGCTGCCAACCCGCCCCGCTGACCGGCACTGGTGTCGCACAGACGAGCATTTCCGCGACACCCGCCACCACACCTCGAAACCGCGTCCTCCGACCCCAGCGCGCTGTCGCAGATCCCTGTCGCGATACCCGCCGTCGCACAACCCGCCTATCCTGCCCCTTTCGCGACACCCCACGGGAAGGAGGACACATGCTGCTCGGCTACGCCCGGATCTCGACCGACGACCAGAAGACCGACCTGCAACACGATGCGCTGCGCGCCAACGGCTGTGACCGCATCATCGACGAGACGGCATCCGGCGCTTCGCCCCGGCTGCCCGTCCGCGACCGGCCGCTCGACTACGCCCGGCCCGGAGACGCCATCGTCGTCTGGAAGCTCGATCGCCTCGGCCGCTCGCTGCGCGACCTCATCGACATCGTCACGCGAATCGGCCAACGTGGCGTCGCCCTGCGCTCGCTGCACGAGTCGATCGACACCGCCACGCCGGCCGGCAAGCTGACCTTCCACGTCTTCGCCGCGCTGAGCGAGTTCGAGCGCGACGTCCTGCGGCAACGCACCCGCGCCGGCCTCGCTGTAGACGCTCACCCAGAAGCGCGGGAATCGAATCGCGCTCGGCGCGGCCACTTGCGAGGCTGCGAGTCACCAAGGCCGACGGAATCCCAGGTCCTTCCTCATCGGTGGTCCCGCGTCTCCCACGATCGGCGCCCCGCGCACTGCTGCGAGCGTCTACACTTCACCCCCCTCGCGCGGTCGCGCCGTTGCCCCGAGCCGCCCCGGATGCTACCGTTCCAACCGTGGAGGCCGGATGGACGGATGGCTCGGCGGAAACCAAACCGGCGTCGGATTTCCTACGCTCCGCTACCCTTCCCTCGTAGCTTCCGCATGGGGCAAGAGACTAAACTGTTACCGGCGGACGATCCTCGTGCCGCCCGAGGAGGGAAGAACGTGCGAAACCCCACGTCCACCTTTGTCGTGTTGTGGGCTGCCGGATTCGTGTCGACGGCCCACGCGCAGCAAGAGGAACAGGCCGACTCGGTGCCGGCACGCGAACTCTCGCTGCCCGAGGATGACGCCTGGCAGGACGACTGGGGCTCCGAGTTGCTCACGATAGAACCCGACAGCCTGATCCCTATGGAGTCCTGGATCCCCGACGAACTTACGCCCGAACACACCACGTTCAAGACTGCGGCCGCATGCAGACGCCTCAGCGGTGACTGGTTCGCGGTTGCCGCCATCTTCACCTGGGACCCCCCCGGTACCTATCCCGTAGACTACCTGTACTACTTCATCGTGGACGGACTCGAGTCCAGCCCGGCGTTCGGCGAGAACATAGGATCGGAAATCCTCCTCGACGCACACCCGGAGATTCGGAACGTGCACTGTACCAGCAACCGAACCACGACCGTCTACGTCGCTTGGGACCGCGTGAACACGGCCGGCGTTCCCCGCTCAACGGGCAGGGTCGCGGCTCTGAACTTCTTCAACTTCGTCTGGTCTGCCTACGCGGAGACCGGGACCTACCTCCACAGCGACTACGAGGATGTGTATGCGCATCGGCCCCGCGTTGCTTGGCGACCCGGGAATGTCCTGCTAGTGGCATCCAACCAGATGCAATGGGACGACCCGTCCATCGGAGGCGGCTCCGGAATGTGGTTCGAGCGGTTCGACGCATCAACCGGCAACTACCTGGGGCGCACTATGTACTGGGACAATCCATGCAACGTGGCCAGTTGGGACATTCGCGGAACGAGTGCCAGCAACTTCGTCGTGACCTTGACCTTCACGTACGACTCCGTTCCCGGCTATGACTGGGAGTACCGTTCCGTTCTCCTGGACCCGAACGGTGCCATTGTCGACTGGTACACCCTCGACATCTACCCCGCCGGCTTGACGCCGCCCAGTATCCCGGTTCTGGTCTACTCTTCCAATCCGCAGAACACAGGCCAGTTGCTACATATGCGGACCGCGAGCAAGGCGTACTGGCTACAGCCCGACGCGCAGTTGGCCGGCAACCCCGTACTCTATACAAGTTCGCGAAAAGCGTATGCGGGGTGCGAGTACTGGGGGACAGCTCAGCGCCTGGCGCACAGTTTCACAAACTACACCTACAACAAGAAGGACGACACCCGTCACATGCATTGGTCGACAACCCCGGAGACATCCCCGCAGGAGTCCTACGTTCTCTTCCATCAGAACTTCGTGCCCGTTGCGTGCGCATCGGCCGAGCGGCAGGATGCATACGACAACGAAGTGCTTCTGGTCAGCAAGTACTCCGGAGGCCCGCTGCCCTCCGCATTCGTCTACTGGTCCATGGAGGCAGAACATTGAGGGAGCACGCCGCCCTGCCTCGAACGACACTCCTGGCCTGGGCGATCCTCGTCTCCGGAGCGACAGGCGCCTGCTACGCGTCGAGCGATGCAGCGGCCGACGGAGCAGACTCGGGCGAGACTGACGATGGTGGCCTCGTCGACGGTGATGTCCGACGCGAGGAAGGCGGAGTCGATGATGCGGCACCCGACGACGTGGGCGCGGACAGGCCGGAGGCCCCGGAGGGCATGGTGTACGTGGCCGCAGGCCCGTTCCTAATGGGCAGCGATGACTCGGATTGTCCCTGGGACGCGCCGATGCATGAGGTTTGGCTGTCATCGTACTTCATTGACGTGCTCGAAGTCTGCAATGGTGACTACGAAGAATGTGTGAGGGCGGGGGCATGCGACCCACCGATCTACGCCGAGTCTCTGATGCGTCCGATCTACTTCGGAGCGGCCGAATTCAGTGCCTTCCCTGTCATCCAACTTCCGACCGGATGGAGGGGCGCTGGCGCTTTCTGTCATTGGCTTGGGAAGAGGGTTCCAACGGAGGCCGAATGGGAGAAGGCTGCCCGGGGCGGATGCGAACTACGAGGCGATCCGGACCTATGCGAGCCAGGGCTGGATGATCCTCTGTGGCCCTGGGGCAATCGGGACCCGAGCTGCGAGGACGGCAATGTCTTTCGTACTTGCTTCGGGTCTGACACGGCTCCGGTGGGCGCCTTCTCGCGCGACCTTGGGCCCTACGGAACCTTGGACATGGTCGGCAACGTTCGGGAGTTGGTTGAGGATTGGTTCATGCCCGACTACTATGAACGGTCACCGGCAAGGAATCCCGTCGGGCCGTCGGAGTCGGAGGCGACTGGGAGCTGTCTCGGGGTGGAGGGCGCCTGTCATGTGGCGCGAGGAGGGAGTTTCGGTGGTGATCCGGGTTCGCCTCCGGGTCTTGGCGATGCACTCCCCTGTCGTCGGGGAAGCGCATATCCTTCGCCAGACACCGGCTTTCGTTGTGCCGCGGATGCCCCATGGTAGGAGAGTAGCTAGACCTGCGCCGAAAAGCAGTCGGCCGCCACCCCGGCGAGGGCGGAGCGTAGCACTACTGGTTGATGCATGACGCTCCATCATCCGTGATCGGTTAACAACAATGTCGCACACTTACGCCACCCTCCGGAGGAG
>CAZMRP010000307.1:0-6447 GCA_964568275.1 uncultured Myxococcales bacterium | reverse complement strand
GGCCGGACCGGCTACGGCGCCGGGACGAACACCTTCCCGGCCTCCGGCGCCGGCGGCAACGGCGGCGGCGGCGGCCCGTCGCTCGGCAACAGCGGCACCGCGGGGGTCGCGGGGGCGAGCGCCAGCACGAACTGACGGCGCGGCCTCCGCGGCCGCGTTTCGCACCCGCCGGACCCGGGCCCGGAACGAAGACCTCGCGTCGCGCGCCTCGGTTGACACCCCACCGGCGACACAATAGCTTCCCTCGGCGCCGTGGAGGAGAGGACCGATGGGCAAGCTGTTCGGCACGGACGGGATTCGGGGCGAGGCCAACCGCCATCCGATGGACAGCGCGGTCGCCTTCGGCGTCGGCCAGGCGATCACGCACGTGCTGCGCAAGCCCCACCGCCGCCCGCGGCTGATCATCGGCAAGGACACGCGCATCTCCGGCTACATGCTCGAGAGCTCGCTCGAGGCGGGGATCACGTCGATGGGCGGGGACCCCTACCTGGCCGGCGTACTGCCGACGCCGGGGATCGCCTTCGCGACGATGAGCATGCGGGCCGACGCGGGGATCGTGATCTCGGCCTCGCACAACCCGTTCCAGGACAACGGGATCAAGATCTTCGGCGGCAACGGCTACAAGCTGTCCGACGAGCAGGAGCGCGTGATCGAGGAGCTGGTGCTGGGCGGCACGCTGCCGCAGCTCGTGCCCGCCGTCTCCGGCATGGGCCAGGCCTTCCGCCTGGACGACGTGCACGGGCGCTACATCGTGTTCCTCAAGAACGCCCTGCCGCGGGAGCTGTCGCTGGAGGGGATGAAGCTCGTCCTCGACACGGCCAACGGGGCCACCTACAAGGTGGCGCCCGAGATGTTCTGGGAGCTGGGGGCGAACGTCGAGACGATCCACAACACCCCCAACGGCCTCAACATCAACGACCGCTGCGGCTCGCAGCACACGGACGACCTGCGCCGGCGCGTGGTCGAGTCGGGCGCGGCGGCCGGGCTGGCCTTCGACGGCGACGGTGACCGCCTGATCGCCGTCGATGAGCGGGGGCGCGAGATCACCGGCGACCAGATCCTGATCATCTGCGCCCGGATGCTCCAGGAGCAGGGCCGGCTCAAGAACGACCTGCTGGTGAGCACCGTGATGAGCAACCTGGGGCTGGTCGAGGCGTGCCGGAGGTACGGCTTCCGGCACCACGCCGCGAAGGTCGGCGACCGCTACGTGCTGGAGGACCTGCTGCGGCTGGGCGGGGTGCTGGGCGGCGAGGACTCGGGACACATGATCTTCCTCGACCACCACACGACCGGGGACGGCATCCTCACCGCGATCCAGCTGCTGGCCGCGATGGTCCGCTCGGGCAAGCCGCTGTCCGAGCTGGCGGCGCAGATGGACGTCTTTCCGCAGCGGCTGATCAACGTGGAGGTCCGGCGCAAGCCCGACGTCGCCACGGTGCCCGAGCTGGCGGCGGCGATCCGGCAGGCCGAGTCGGAGCTGGCCGGCAGCGGCCGCGTGCTGGTGCGCTACTCCGGCACGCAGAACCTCTGCCGCGTGATGGTCGAGGGGCCGACCGACGCGCAGACGGAGCGGTGCTGCACGATGATCGCCGACGTCGTTCGCAAGGCGCTCGGCTGAGAGCCCGGGGGGAACTCCGCCGCGAGGTTCGTCGGGCCGGCGCACGATGGTCCGTGGCGCCGCGACGGGCAGGCTCCGGCCGGGTCAGCCGCCGTCCGGCACGCGCCCGCGCCGGGCGAGCAGCTCCTCGATCGGGGCCAGGTGCGTGGTCAGTCCCCCCACGAGCTGCGAGGTGTCGACTCCGAAGCGGTGTCCGAAGAGGGTGATGTCGAGCACCAGGTTGGAGACGGCGGTCTCGACCAGCGCCGGGTCCTCGGACACCAGGGCCTGGTCGTCCTCGGAGCCGCCGGCGGCGCCGATGAGCGCCCGGCGGCGGTCGACGAGCAGGACGATGCGGTGGGGCCAGTGACGCTCGAGGTCGGCCTCCGCGAGGTCGTAGCTCAGCGTGCGGCCCGGCAGCTCCGGCAGGCTGGTGAACGAGAACAGCAGCAGCTCCCGGCCGGCGGCGGCCACGCGGCGCAACGGCTCCGCCAGCGCCTCGGCCTCGCGGCGCCACAGCGAGGCGTGCACGGTGTCGCGGCAACCGGCGAGCAGGGTCCGGGCCTGGTCCAGCATCGCGGCGTAGCCGGTCACGGTCCAGCTGCGACTGTCGGCGGCCGGGCGCGCCAGCCCGGCGAGCCCCGTCCGCAGCTCCTCCAGCCCCTCGTGGAACCGCGCTTCGAGCTGGGCCAGCAGCCGCTCCGGTTCCAGCGGCCGGTAGCGCGCCGGCTTGCGCTGGACGGCCTGGACCAGGCCGCGGCGTTCGAGACGGCCCAGCACGTTGTAGATCGCCGAGCGCGGGACGCCGGAGCTGGCGGCCAGCTCGTAGCCGGTCGCCGGCTGGCGCTTGAGCAGCGCGAGGTAGATCCGGGCGTCGCTGGCGGTGAAGCCGAGCCGGCGCATCGCGGCGACGATGCGCTCCTCGAGGGCGGCCTTGCGCGGCACGTCGGGCTCCCTAGCGGCAGGCCCGCCGGGAGTCGAACACCGCGGCGGCCGCGTCGGCCCATTGGATGTTTCCGTAGGGGATGTACTCGCGG
The DNA here is from genome assembly GCA_964568275.1 of uncultured Myxococcales bacterium. Lineage (GTDB taxonomy): Bacteria > Myxococcota_A > Polyangia > DRWM01 > JAAZOP01 > JAAZOP01. Next base: position 3,813 of record CAZMRP010000307.1, on the reverse strand, counting down.
GACGCGGGCAGCTCGAACGCGTCGCTCCAGCGGTAGTTCGCGCCGTGCCGGCTCTGCCACAGCCGCACCACCTCGCCCGACGGCCGCCGGACGTCGAGGAAGAACGCGAACTGGTCGAGCGTGCGGTGGTTGCAGCCGTTCGGGCCGGCGGTGACGTCGTGGACGATCCCGGTCCGCCACAGGCCCTCGGCCTCGCGGATGCCGAGCGAGAACCGGCGGCCGGGCTCGCCGGTCGCGGTGTCGTGGAACTCCGTGTACAGCCCCACGTTCAGCACCTCGCCGTCCTGCGGGCCCACCCGCAGGTAGGCCAGCACCCAGTGGAACGGGATCCCGTAGTGCCCGACGTAGCCGTCGCCGAAGCCCTCGAGGTGGAACTCGCAGAACTCGGCGTCCGCCTGCGCCGCCAGGTCGTAGGCCAGGCAGGCCGGCTGGTTGTGCGCCATCCGGTAGTCCTCGGTGCGCGCGCCCGTCTCGCGCTCGACGTCCAGGCACCGCGGGTGGTCCGCCGCGGGCCAGACCTCGAACCGGTAGTTCGCCCCTTCGTTCGAGTCCCAGGCGACGCAGCTCGAGCCGGCGCCGGAGAAGTTGCGGAACCAGATCTCGACCGACCACGCGTCCTCCGGGATCCGCACGACCAACGGCAGGTCCGTCGCCTCGTTCGTCGGCCGGCCGAGCTCGCCGACGAGCTGCCGGACGCTGCCCGTGAACAGTTGCCCGCCCGGCAGGAACTTCACGTTCGCCTCGAGATCCCACGCGGGATAGCCGTTGTGGGTCCCGCGACAGTCGGGCAACCGGTCGATGTCGTAGCGCAGCTCGAGATAGCCGCCCTGGCGCAGCGCGCTGCCGGCGACCTCGTTCCAGCCCTCGTCGAACCACAGCGTGCCGACGACCGGCAGACACGCGCCGCCGTCGAACGCGGCGTAGTTGCCCGCCAGGTCGAGTCGCGCGTTCTCGAAGTCGCCCGCGTGCGCGTTGTGGTCGAACAACCGCCCGCCGTCCGCCGCGCGCACGAACGCGACGACCTCGACCGCCAGCTCGTCGCGGCCGGGCGTGGACGGCCCGAACAGGTGCTCGCTGAGCGCGAACGAGTGGCGCCGGAAGCCGGGGGTCGTGCCCGGGTCCCGGAGCGCCGGGACCTCCCACCACAGCGGGTCGGAAGCGAGGCGATACAGCACGTGCACGGTCGTGTCGGGGTCGACGGCGTCGGCGACGTCGACGTACCCGCGCCAGACGTACAGGCACTCGCCCGAGCCGCAGTCGGTCTCGAAGTCCGTCTCCCCGGGGTAGCGCATCACCGAGCGGAGCACGACCTGGCAGGCGTGGTCCGCGGCGTCGGTGCCGTCGGCGCTGCCGAGCGCCGGGGCGGCCGAGGCGACGGCGCCGGTCGCGTCGCCCTCGACGGCACAGCCGGCCGATACCAGCAGGGCCGACGCGACGAGCAGGGTTCTTGTTGGGTTCGAGTTGAGCATGACGGTCCTCCGTCGTCGTGACCGGGGCGTAGTAACTCACTTGTGAGTTACAAGCAAGAGGAATCGGTGAGCAGCACCGGCCGGTCGTACGATCCAGGAAAGATCCTTCTCTAAACAATTAGTTACGAGATCTTCGGCGGGCTGCGCCCAGCGCCAGGAGTGCGAGGCCGGCGAGTGCCAGACAGGTGTGCGGGTGAGTGGCGGTGCGGCAGCCGCAGCCGCCGGTGCCGTCGCCGTGCGGGACGCTGCCGTCGCTTTCGGAGTCGGTGGCGTCGGCGTCCGTGTCGCCTCCGTCGGCCGGGTCGTGGCCGTCGGTGGCATCGTCCCCGTCGGTGGCGTCGTCGCCGTCGGCGTCCGCATCACCGGCGGTTGGATAGGGGCAGCCGGGGCCGAGGTCGTCGCCCGCGGGGAAGGTGACCCGGTCGCCGGCGACCGAGAAGGGGGTGCGGGTCCCGCCGATCCAGACCTCGCGCGGCGCGGCCCGCACGGTGTAGGGCGGTCCCTCGAGGGTGGCGACCTCTGTGAGCACCAGGCGGGGGCAGCCGTCGTCGCCGCGCAGGACGGCGACGTCGAAGGAGGCGGTGGTGTTCGAGCGCAGCAGTTCCGAGCCGCCGACGGACAGGAAGGTGCCGCCCTGGAGGAAGGCGCGGCGGAGGGCGCCGTCCGGGTCGAGTCCGACCATGAACAGTTGGCCGTCGGAAGTGAGGTCGGGCACGGCGGGGATGTCGTCGCCGGTCGCGGCGAGCGTCTGGGTGCCGGTGAGGTCCGAGCCGACCAGCGACGCGCCGGCCTCGACGCCGAAGTCGCCGGCGACGGCGAGTCCGGCGGGCGGGGAGCCGAGCGTCACCGCCGTGGCCGGCGGCGGGGCCGGCGGCAGTCCGGCGGCGGCGAAGGTCGCGTCGTCGAACCACGCCGTGCCGTTGCCGTTGAAGATCAGGGCCACGCGGACGGCGTCGGCGCCGGCGAGGGGTAGTTGCGGCGGGGCGTCGATGCGCGTCCAGGCCGCGGCCGTCGAGGCGTCGATCGAGGCCGATGTGCCGTCTGGCGGATCGAGGTAGGCGCCGGCCCGCAGGAAGTAGAGCTGGACGGTGAGTGTTCCGACGGTCCCGGCGGCGGCGCGCGCCCAGGCACCGGCGACGACCTCGCCGCCGGCCGCGACGGTCAGCGGCTCGGAGTAGTAGTAGCCGGTGCCGGCCGCGTCGAGCGCGATGCGTCCGCTCTGCGTGCCGCCGTGGGCGACGGTGGGGTCGGCGGAGTGGGTCGAGTCGGTCCGGCGCGGCGTCCAACTGGCGAGGCCGTCCTCGAAGCCGGGGTTGTCGAGAGCGGCATGGATGGCCGGGCCGGGCACGAGCGCCGCGGCGAGGCGCGCCCCGGAAGACGTCTGGGTGCGCCACTCGGCGTAGGGGCCGTAGGCGGCCGCGCCCGGGTGCGAGGCGGCGCGCGGATAGCCGGCCGCCCACGGTGTCGTCGAGACCAGGAACGCCTGCAGGCGCGCCTGCCGGCCGGTGGCGATCATCTCGGCGGGGCCCGCGCCCGTCGCGAACACCGCCCCCGGCCCGGAGTGGAGCAGGAACGAGAAGGCGTGGGATGTGGGGGCCGCCACGTCGTCGAACACCCAGACCACGTCGGGTTTGGCGTAGAAGACGCGGCGTCCGAAGCGCGACAGCAGCCCGGACGGGTAGGCTCCCGCCGCGTTGGCGACCACCTTCGCGTAGCCCTCGCCGTCGAAGAAGTAGGTGAGCGCGCCGCCGGTCAGCCGGTCCTGGCCCCCGGTGGCGGTGGTGCCGTCGGTCGAGACGGACTTGTCGACCATCAGCGTGCTGTGGCCGACGGTCCCGGTGGTGTAGAGGCGTTCGGCGGCGTTGTAGTAGCTCCGGTATCCGGGGTCGGAGGCGATCCACTCCCCGCAGGCGTTGACCACGAAGCTGTTGAGGTCGTAGTGGTTGTGGCCGACCGAGACCGAGGTCGGACCGCTCTTGACGGCGACCACCGGGGCGCCCGCGAAGCCGGCGCGCAGCGCGGCGTGCCCGACGTCGGGGAAGACGGCGCTGCCGCTGCCGGCGATCGGCGCAGGTGCGAGGTCCGGACGGGCCCAGAGGAAGCGCAGGAAGCCGCCCGGTCGGCTGTTGCCGGTCGCGACGAGGTACCACTGAGCGGTCGCGTCGCCGTGGGCGGCGAGGGCGAACATCGTCCCCGACCAGTAGGCGGCCGTGGTGGAGTCGCCGAAGGCCGCCAGCGAGCGAGCGTCGGTCGCGAGGAAGGCGGCGGCGAACCGCGGCACCTCGCGCAGCCAGGCGTGCGCGAACAGGTCCTCGCCGCGCCCGCGCCGCGCCAGCGCGTGCGC
>CAZMRP010000306.1:0-6454 GCA_964568275.1 uncultured Myxococcales bacterium | reverse complement strand
CCGGCGAGCAGCCGCTGCTGCAGCCGGTGATGCGCGCCGGCCGCCGCGTCGCCCCGCCGCCGCCGCTCGACCAGCTGCGCGCCCACGCCGCCGAGGCGGTCCGTCGACTGCCCGAAGGGCTGCGGCTCCTGCGGGACCCCACGCCGTATCCGGTCACGATCAGCGAGGCGCTGCGCCGGCTGACCGACGAGCTGCGCCGCGAGATCCGCGACGCCGAGGGCTCCGCGTGAGGACCGTCGTCTTCGACATCGATACCCAGCGCGACTTCATGGAACCCGGCGGCGGCCTGTACGTGCCCGGCGCCGAGACGATCGTCCCCGCGCTCCGCCGGGTGCTCGAGGCCGCCCGCGACTGCCGCGTGCCCGTGTTGGCCTCGCTGGACGCCCACGCCGCGCGCGACCCCGAGTTCGGCACCTTCCCGCCGCACTGCGTGGTCGGCACCCGCGGGCAGGAGAAGCTGCCCGCGACCGTCGTCGGACCGTTCCGCGTCGTCGCCAACGTCGCCCAGCCGCTCGAGCTGCGCGAGGGCGAGACCCTGCGGCTCGAGAAACAGTCGCTGTCGGTCCTCGACCACGCCAACATCGACGCCGCCCTCGACGCCCTGCGCCCCGACCTCGCCATCGTCGTCGGCGTCGCCACCGAGTTCTGCGTGCGCGCCGCGGCCCTCGGCCTGCGCTCGCGCGGGATCGACGTCGCCGTGGTCGTCGACGCCGTGCGCGCCGTCGACCCGGCGGCGGGCGAGCGGGCGCTGGCCGAGGTGCGGGCGGCCGGCGGCCGGACGATCGCGCTGGCCGAGGCGGTCCGCCTGCTCGAAGCCCAGGGCGCGTGCGAGATGCGGCAGGAGAGTGAACGATGACCTTCCCCCGCGTGCTGGGCCTGGCCGGACACTCCGGCTCCGGCAAGACCACCCTCGCCGTCGCGCTCGTCCCGGCGCTCGCCGCTCGCGGCCTCCGCGTCGCCTACGTCAAGCACGACGCGCACCGGTTCCTGATGGACAAGCCGGGCAAGGATACCTTCCGGGTCTACGAGGCCGGCGCCCGCGCCGTCACCATCGCCTCGGCCGAACAGTGGGCGTGGCTCCAGCGGCCCCCGGTCCCCGACATCGAGGAACTCGTCCGGCGCGCCCGCCGCGCCGCCGACGTCGTGCTGGTCGAGGGCTACCACGACTCGCCGTATCCCAAAGTGCTGATCTACCGCCGCGGGCTGCCGCTGCGCACCGTGAAGCCGTGGTCGACGGTGGTCGCCGTCTACGGCGACGACCCGCGCCGGTTCAAGGACAAACCCCCCGCGCGCATTCCGCGCTTCCCCTTCGACCGCACCTCCGAGCTGATCGAGTTCCTGTTCGGGCGGGGGTAGCCGCGCCGGTCCGAAAACCTACGCCACCCGCAGGATGTCGAGCAGCGGGGCGTCGGGGGATTCGGGGTCGGGCATCAGGTCGCCGGTCTTCGGGTTGACCAGCAGATTCAACGCCTCCATCGGGATCTGCCCGATCAACGGCGTCGTCCCCTCGGCCTCCACCAGCGCCTCGCACATCATCTGCCGTTCGAGGATCTCGATGAACAGGTCTCCGACCCACGGCACCTCGCGCCGCCGTCCGTCCGCGTAGCGCACCCAGCGTCGGCCCAGCTCGCGCACCCCCAGCGCCCGACAGACGTCGGCGGGCAGCACCAGCATCGTGGCGCCGGTGTCGACCAGCGCCTCGATTTCCATCCTCCGGACGCGCTCCGGGGGCAGCAGGCCGCTGCTCGCCAGCAGCTCGTCCTCCCGGTTCGTCAGCTTGACCTTCGTCATCACCTTCCCCAGCGGCGACCTCCTCGCGCGCCGTGCATCGCGCCCACCGGGGCCCCCGTTGCCTCGAGTCTAGCACGGGGCGTATCCGGACGACCCGCGACCCGGCGCCGCCCTCCGGTGAAATCCCGGCGCTCGACCGGGCACAGGGTCGACGAGGTTCCGGAGGCCGCCCGAGAGGCCTCGAGACACGCGGACGGCGCAGCCAAGGGCCGACCGCGACGAAGGAGGTGCGCCGATGCAGCCGCGACTCCAGGCCGTCACCCCGTCCGCGCCCCGCGCGACGACGCAGCCCCGGTCGTCCGTCCCGACGCCGGGCACGTCCCGTTCGCCCGTTCGCCCGGCGCAACGCCTCTTCCCGGCGCCGCCCCCCTCCGTCACCGGTTTCGTTCTCGCCGCCCTCGTCGCCCTCCCCGGCTGCTTCGACCGCGAACTGGCCGGCGTCGACCCCGGCACGACCACCGGCGTCACCGTCAACATCGAGCAGCTCGGGGTCGTCCGCGTCGACCTCGTGGTGCTGGTCGACAACTCCGGCTCGATGAAACAGGAACAGGACGCGCTCACCGCGCGCTTCCCCGAGCTGATCCGCGAGCTGATCGACCCGGCGCTCGACCCGGACACCGGACGACCCACGCACCCCCCGGTGGAGGACCTCAACCTCGGCGTGATCAGTTCCGACATGGGGGTCGCCGGCCGAACCGACGTCAACACCTGCCAGGCCAACCCCGTGGTGGGCGACAACGGCTGCTTCCGCACCATTCCGTCGACCGTCGTGCCCGGCTGCGGCACCGGGTACACCGGCTTCCTCAGCCGCAACCCGGACAACGCCGACGGCTACGACGCGGACCGCATGGCCCAGGACTTCACCTGCCTGGCGACCCTCGGCACCAACGGCTGCGGCTTCGAGCAGCAGCTCAAGGCGCTGCGGCAGGCGCTGACCGTCAACGCCGGCCCGACCGGGTGCAACCACGACTTCCTCCGCGACGACTCGCTGCTCGGCCTGATCATCGTCTCCGACGAGGACGACTGCTCGGTCGACCCCGCCCACCCGGAGATGTTCGACCCCGACGCCGCGGGGCTCGCGCACCTCAACATCCGCTGCGCCTACCACCCGGAGCTGGTCGAGCGGGTTTCGGACTACGTCGCGGCGTTCCGCGCGCTGCGCGCCAATCCGGACCGCCTGGTGCTCGGCCTGATCGTCGGCGTGCCGCTCGACGCCGCCGCCTGCATCGGCGCGGGCGACAGGCTGGCCGGCTGCCTCGGCCTGCCGGCGATGCAGGCCGTCGAGAACTCCGCCCGGCCCGGCGAGCTGGTCCCCTCCTGCGACACCACGGCCACCACCGGGATGGGCCTGGCCTTCCCGCCGCGCCGCTTCGTCGAGCTGGCGCAGGCGTTCGGCGACGGCGCGTACGTCGATTCGATCTGCAAGAGCGACTGGACCGACGCGATCCGCGGCATCACCCGCCACCTGGTGGCCCACCTGCCGTCGGCCTGCTTCCCGCGCGACCTGAGCTTCGACCCGGGGACCTGCGCCGCCGACTGCCAGGTCGTCGAGACGCTGGTCGACGACGGCCCGTGCGAGCCGGACCCGACCTGCACCGACTGCCCGCCGGCCACGGCCGACGACCTGTACGGGATGCTCCCTTGCCGCGACGCGGCCGGCATCGCCTGCGAGCCGCTCAAACGCGACCTGGGCCTGGTCCGCTCGGCCGAGGGCGTGCTCCGCCGGCAATGCCTGCTGCGCCAGGCGCCGCGCGCCGCCGACGGCGACGGCTGCGCCGACCCCACGGCGGAAGGCTGGTACTACGTGCCCCGCGAGCAGAGCGCCGACGCCTGTCCGCAACTGGTGTTCGCCCGCGACGCGACCGGCTCGCTGATCGCATCCGGCTCCTCCGCCGAGCTGCGCTGCGTGGCCCAGCTGTAGCCCCGCCCGGCCGTGGCCCAGGTTGCCGAACGCCCCGCTTCCCCGTACTCTCCCGATGCGCCCCGTGAGCAGCCTCGCGGACGCCGGGAGGGATTCCGATGACACACCTCCGTTGCCTGACCGTGGCCGCCGCGGCCCTCGTCGCCGCCCTCGGCTGCGCCGAACCCGAGAACGAGCCGGACGACGGCGGGCTCGACCGCACCGAGTTCCTCTACGACGACGCCGTAGTCGAGACTCCCGACACCGACGTCCCCGACGTCCCCGACGTCCCCGACGTCCCCGACGAGGCGACCGAAGTGCCGCTCGACGTGCCCGACGTCCTCGACGTCCCCGACGAGGCGACCGACGTCCTCGACGTCCCCGACGAGGCGACCGACGTCCCCGACGTGCCCGACGACGCCGCCGACGTCCCCGACGAGACCACTCCGGCGGTCTGCGGCGACGGCACCGTCACCGCCCCCGAGGCCTGCGACGACGGCAACACCGCCGCCGGCGACGGCTGCTCCCCGACGTGCGCCCTCGAATACTGCGGCGACGGCCTGGTCGGCGACCTGTTGTTCTCCGGCGACGACTTCGAGACCGGTGACCTCTCCCGCCTGCCCTGGGCCCCCGGTTCACCCTACGGTTTCGCCGCCTCCACGGCCCACTTCCGCACCGGCGGCTACGCCCTCGGACCGCAGAACGTCGGCGTCAACTCCTCGTCCGCGACGATCACCCTGCGCCAGCACACCGACGGCCGGGTCTGCTTCTGGTACGCCGGCTCGTCCGAGTCGTGCTGCGACCACTTCTACTTCGACGTCGACGGCACGAACCTCCTGCAGCGCGAGGGCACCTACACCACCTGGACCGAGTTCTGCACCGATGTCACGCCGGGCGTGCACGACTTCCAGTGGCGCTACACCAAGGACGGCTCGCTCCACAGCGGCTGGGACGGCTTCTGGGTCGACGACCTGACCTTCGCCGCCGGACGCACCGAGGAGTGCGACGACGGCGACACCGTCGGCGGCGACGGCTGCTCCGCCTTCTGCACCGACGAGGTCTGCGGCAACGGCATCGTCGATGTCGGCGAGCAGTGCGACGACGGCAACATCGAGTCCGGGGACGGCTGCACCGCCGCCTGCCGCGACGAGGTCTGCGGCAACGGCGTGCCCGACGTCGGCGAGGAGTGCGACGACGGCAACACCACGGCCGGCGACGGCTGCTCCCCGACCTGCACCCTCGAGATCTGCGGCAGCGGCGTGCTCGACGCCGGCGAACAGTGCGACGACGGCAACACCGCGGCCGGCGACGGCTGCTCCCCCTCCTGCGAGTACGAGTACTGCGGCGACGGCATCACCGGCTCGCTGCTCAGGGCCTTCGACGGCTTCGAATCCGGCGGCCTGACCACCTTCCCCTGGGCTCCCGCCGCGTCCTACGGCTGGGGCGTCTCCACCGCCCACGTCCACGGCGGGACCCGGGCCCTCGGACCGCTCAACGTCGGCATCCACTCCTCGACCGCCACCATGAACCTCCGCGCCGCCACGACCGGCCGGATCTGCTTCTGGTACGCGGGCGAGTCCGAGAGTTGTTGCGACCACTTCTACTTCTCGGTCGACGGCACCACCCTCCTGCAACGCGAGGGGAGCTACACGACCTGGACCGAGTTCTGCGCCGACCTCGCGCCGGGCGTCCACGACTTCCAGTGGCGGTACACGAAGGACAGCTCCGTCAATACCGGCTGGGACGGCTTCTGGATCGACGACGTGATGCTGCTCACCGACACCGTCGAGACCTGCGACGACGGCAACACCGTCGGCGGCGACGGCTGCTCCGCCTCCTGCACCGCGGAGGTCTGCGGCAACGCCATCGTCGACCCCGGCGAGGAGTGCGACGACGGCAACACCGACAACTCCGATGCCTGCACCACCCTTTGCCGGCGCGCCCGCTGCGGCGACGGCTTCGTCGGCACCGTGACCGCCGGCGACGATTTCGAGTCCGGGGCGCTCGCCCGTCCCCCCTGGTCCGCCGGCTCCGGCACCAGCGGCTGGAGCGTCCTCAACCTCCCCGCCACCGCCCACGGCGGAAGCTACGTGCTCGCCAGCGGCAACGGCGGCCTGTACTCCACGACCTCGTGGGCCGAGCTGTCGCACGCCAGCGTCGTCGACGGCCAGGTCTGCTTCTGGTACCGCGGCTCCTCGGAGTCGTCCTACGACTACTTCCGTTTCCGCGTCGACGGCACGGAACGGCTGTCGCGCTCCGGCTCCTACACGACCTGGACCGACTTCTGCTACGCGGTCGCCGCGGGCACCCACACCTACCGCTGGGAGTACACCAAGGACGGCTCGGTCGACAGCGGCGAGGATCGCTACATGATCGACGACCTGCGACTGCCGTCGCTGGTCGAGGAGTGCGACGACGGCAACACGACGTCGGGCGACGGTTGCGACGAGTTCTGCCGAAACGAGTAGGACCGCCGGCCGACTTCTTCAACTGCCGCGTCGCCGCCGACGACCCGCCACCGCAAGTCCCAGACCTCCCAGCGCCGCCAGCGCGCCGCCGAGCAGCAGCGAGGTCGCCCACACCGGCGGCTCGTAGGCCGGCAGCCCCACCAACCGCACGGCCACCGGCATCCCCGCCGCCACCGGCTCCGTGCGCTGCGCCACCGCCGTCCAGACGTCGGGGCCCTCCCGCACCACCCGGGCCGCCGGCGCTCCGGCGAGCCGCACCGTCACCCCCGGCACGCGCGCCGTCGCCGACACCCGC
>CAZMRP010000305.1:0-6454 GCA_964568275.1 uncultured Myxococcales bacterium | reverse complement strand
TCGGCCTCGGCGACCGCCTCCGCGGGCAGTGTTCCGGCGGCGGCCGCCGCGTCGAACGCGGTGGCGGCGAGCTGCCAGCGTTCGGCGGACACCCGCTCGGTCTGGCAGGCGGCGACGGTTTCGCGGGCCTCGGCCAGGGTCGGACCCTGGTCCTGGGGCTCGGCGGGGTCCGTCCGGGGGCCGCAGGCGGCAAGAAGGACCGTGATCACAAGGGCAAACGGGTGATGACGCATCACGTCTCCTTTCGGGTCGCTCCCCGCCTGTAGCGCATCCGTGCGGGGTCGCGCAATGTCGAATTGAACGATTCGATCCCCCTTGCGGGGGCAGGATGGCTTCCGTATCATCGGCCTCCGCCGAGGGTGCGGGTTGCGGAATTCGATCGCTTCTTGAAGGGTCGCAGCGTGCGTGTCGCGAAGGAGGTTTCGCCATGTCAGCTCAACTCCCCCAGCTGCTTTCCTCCCTGTTGCAGACTCCGGGTGACGAGTCGGCGTTGACGGCGATTCGGGAGTGGGTGGCGGCGGGACCCGCCGTCGGGGAGACCGCCGCGGCGCTCGAGCGCGCGGATGCGGTGGTGGCCGAGCTGGGCAAGGCGGGGCGTTGGGGCGAGGCGGTGGCGGTGCTGGACGCGCTGCTGCCGTTGGCCGAAGGTGCGCGCCGGGCCGAGTTGCTGGTGGCGGAGGGACGCATCGAGGAGGAGTCGCTCTACGACGTGAAGAAGGCGTTGGCGACCTACCGCAAGGCGCTGGAGGCGGCGAGCGGTCATCCCGTGGCGGCGGAGGCGGTGCAGCGGCTGGAGCAGCTGGCGGCGGAGTGGAAGCGGATCGTCGAGCGCTTCGAGGAGGAGGCGGTTTCGGAGACGGAGCCGGCGCTCAAGAGCCAGCTCTACCTGCGTGTGGCGGGGCTCGTGGAGTCGTTCGGGGGCAAGGCCAAGGAGCGCACGCCGGCGGTGATCGGGCACCTGCAGAACGCGCTGCGCGCGAACCCGGCGAACCACGCCGCGGTGCAGATGCTGATTCGCGTGATGGGTCGGGCCAAGCGGCTGGACGACCTGGCGCCGCAGCTGGTGCAACTGGCCGGCGAGGCGAAGATGCGCGACGAGAAGGTCGCGCTGCTCACGGAGGCGGCCAAGGCCTACGTGCGGCTCGAACAGCCGGACAAGGCGGCCAAGTTGTACCAGGAGGTGCTCGGCCACGCACCGTCGCACGCCTCGGCGCTGTCGTTTCTCGTCGACTACTACACGACCGTCGGCGATTCGGACCACCTCGTCGCGCTGTACGAGGAGATGCTGAAGACGCGGCCGAAGGGCGAGTCCGAGGTCGAGTTGCTGTTCCAGATCGGGATGGTGCATTGGCGGATGCGCAACGACGCGGCGACGGCCGAGGAGTTCTTCCGGCGCATCCGCAAGACCCGGCCGGCGCACCCGGCGGCGTTGAACTTCTACCGCTCGTTCTGCAAGGAGTCGCGCGACTTCACCCGCCTGCTGCAGATCCTGCTCGAGGCGCAGCGGGGGGCGGAGAGCGACGACGAGCGGGTGCGGTATCTGCACGAGATTGCCGAGCTGGCCGAGCAGCAGCTGCAGAACGACGACCGGGCGATCGAGGCGTTCAAGGGGGTGCTCAAGCTGCGGCCCGGCGATTCGGCGGCCGCCGGGCAGCTCAAGCGGTTGTACGGCAAGACCGAGAAGTGGAATGCGCTGATCGACGTCTACAAGGGCGAGCTGGCCGCCGTCGAGGCCGGGAACGTCGCGGGGCGCACGGCGTTGCTCGAGGAGATGGTCGGGATCTACCGGGACCATCTGCGCTCCGAGATGATGGTGATCAAGACCTGGCTCCAGGTGCTGGAGCTCGACGCGTTGCACGACGGGGCGTTCCAGGCCCTGCACGGGATCTTCACGCAGGCCGGGCGGTGGAACGACCTGATCGCCCTGCTCGCGCGCCGGGCCGAGGCGGCCGAGGGCAAGGACGAGAAGGTCGCCCTGTACCGCGAGAGCGCGACGATCTGGATGCAGCGTCTGAACAACCTCAACAACGCGGTCAAGCCGCTGGAGATGATCCGGCAGCTCGAACCCCGCGACGCCGAGACCAACGGGCTGCTCAAGGAGATCTACGGCAAGCGGCGCGCCTTCCCGGAGCTCTACGCGCTGCTGGTCGACGAGCTGCCCGACGTGCCGGCCGAGCAGCGCGTCGAGCAGTTGACGCAGATCGCGCAGCTCGCCGGCGAGCGGCTCGAGAAGCGCGAAGAGGCGATCAAGCTGTGGTGGGAGATCCTCGAGCTCGACCCGGATCGCCAGGACGTCCACGACACGATCGAACGGCTGGCGGAGCGGGCGAAGGACTTCGAGGAAGTGGCGCGGGTGGTGCGCAAGCGCATCGAGCGCGAGCCGGCGGAGCAGAACCGCGTGATGCTGCTGGGCAAGCTGGCCGGCATCTACCAGGAGCGCCTGCGCGACCCCAAGCGGGCCGCCGCGGTGTACCAGGAGATGATCGAGCTGCAGCCCGGCCACCCCAAGGCGATTCGCATGCTCAAGGAGTCGTTCCTGGCGGCCGGCGACTTCCCGGCCCTGGAGCGGCTGTACGAGTCGCAGAACGACTGGGAAGGGCTGGTCGAGAGCCTCGGCGTGGCGGCGGATCGCGCGGACGACCGCGCGCTGCGGATCGAGCTGTCGTTCAAGGCGGCGCGCGTCTACGAGGAGCGCATCGGGCAGCCCGAACGGGCGTTCCGGGCCTACGAGCGCGTGCTGGAGGTCGAGCCGCAGAACCGCGTGGCGGCCGAGGCGCTGGCGCGGATCTACGAGCAGCAGGAGGACTGGAAGGCGCTCGTTCGCGTGCTCACCGTGCTGGCGGACCTCGCCGCGGACCCCGCCGAGAAGCTGCCGCTGGCGAGCCGGCTGGTGGAGCTGTACGCCGAGCGCCTCCACGAGCCGGCGCGGGCCTTCGAGTGGGCCCGGCACTGCTACGAACTCGCGCCGCAGGACGGCAACGTCGTGGCGGCGCTCGAGCTGTACGCCGAGGAGCTGCGGGCCTTCGAGGACCTGCTGCGGCTGTTCGAGCGGCGCCTGCCCGAGGCGCGGGGCGAGGAGCAGGTCGACCTGCTGCGTCGCATCGCGACGATCCAGGCCTCGCGACTGGGCGACGTCGACGCCGCCATCGAAGCCTACCGCAAGGTGCTGCGCGCGCGACCCGGGGCCGTCGAGGCGGTGCAGTCGCTCGAGCATCTGCTGCAGTCCTCGGGGAAGCTGGAGCTGCTGGCGTCGTTCTACCGCGAACGTCTCGACGAGGTCGAGGAGTCGGCGCCGCGACTGGCCTGGCTGGTCAAGCTCGCCGGCCTGCTCGACGAGGGACTCGACCGGACCGACGAGGCCGTCAAGACCTGGCGCCAGGTGCTGGACCTCGAGGCCGATCATGCCGCGGCCCTCGATGCCCTGGAGCGGATCTATCACGCGACCAACCGCTCGGCCGAGCTGGCCGAGGTGCTGGAGCGCAAGCGCGCCCGGGCCGAGGCCGGCCCGGAGCGGCTGGCGTTGACCTTCCGGCTCGGTCAGCTGTTCGCCGGCCCGCTCGACCAGGAGGTCAAGGCCATCGCCGCGTTCCGCGAGGTGCTCCAGGCGGACCCCGGCCACGCCGAGGCCGTCGCGGCGCTGGAGAAGTACCTGGCGAAGCCCGAGTACCGCCTGGACGTGGGGCGGTTCCTCGAGCCGCACTACCTCCAGTCGAACAACTTCCCCAAGCTCGCCTGGGTGCTGCAGATCATCATCGAGGGCACGCCGGCCGGCGCCGAGCGGCTGGAGCTGATGCGGCGGTTGGCGCGGGTGTACGAGGAGGCGCTGGCCGATGCGGAGGCCGCGTTCCTGACGCTCTCCGAGGCGGTGGGCGAGAACCCCGGCGAGGAGGAGCTGTGGGGCGATCTCGACCGGCTCGCCGTCCTGGTCCAGGATCGGCCGGGGCAGGTCAAGCGCCTCGAGGAGGTCTACGACTCCGGTCGGCTCAGCGACGACGCCCAGCTGCGCCTGGCGCGTCGCCTGGCCCTGCTGTGCGACGAGGCGCTCGGCGAGCGCAAGCGTGCGGAGCGATACCACCGGATGATCCTGGAGCGCGACGCGGACGACGCCGTGTCCTTCGCCGCCCTCGACGCGATGCTCAAGGCCGAGGAGCGCTACGACGACCTGGCCCAGGTGCTGCGGGCCCGGGCCGACCGCGCGTCCCAGGATGCGGTGCGGGTCGACATGCTCCAGCAGCTGGCGTTCCTGCTCGAGGACATGCTGGAGCGGCCCGACCAGGCCACGGCGACCTACCGCGAGCTCCGGGAGCTCCAGCCGGAGAACGAGGTCGCGATCCGCGCCCTCGAGCGGCTGTACCAGCAGCAGGAGCAGTGGGAGCGGCTCGTCGAGTTGCTCGAGGTGACCCTGCCGGTCGTGCGCTTCGAAGACGAGCTGGACCGTCGGCTGCGCATCGCCGAGCTGCGCGAGCAGAAGCTCGACCAGGCCGCCGCCGCCCTCGACGACTACCGGCAGATCCTGTCCCGGCGGGCCGACGACGCCCGCGTGCTGCAGGCGCTCGAACGCCTGCTGGCGGTCGAGGCGCTGCGCCAGGAGGTGGCCGATCTGCTCGCGCCGCTGCACGAGCGGGCGGGGCGCTACGCGGACCTCGTCCGGGTGCTCGCCGTGAAGCTCGAGGCCGCGGCGACGCCCGCGGACAAGGTCCTGGTCTGGACGCGCATCGCGCAGATCCGCGAGGACGCCCTGACGGACCTCGACGGGGCCTTCGAGGCCTACTCGCAGGCGGTCGAGGCCGACCCGACCGACCCGGCGCCGCGCACCCAACTGGCGCGCCTCGCCGACGCCCAGGGACTGCACGCCCTGTACTCCGACGTGCTCGAGGGGGTCCTCGGCAAGCTCGGCGACGACCTGCCGCTGCGCGCCGAGCTGCTCGGGCGGCTGGCGGTGCTCTACGACGAGTCGCTCAACGACCCGGCCAAGGCCGAGCAGGCCTATCGCCGCTGGCTCGACGTCGACCGCGACGACCCGGCGATCGCCATTCCCGCCGCGCAGGCCCTGGAGCGGATCCTCGCGGCCCGCGAACGGCACGCCGACCTGGTCGATGTGCTGCGGATCCAGGCGCACTTCGCCGAGACCGCCGAGCGGCGCGTGGAGCTGCTGCGCCGCGTGGCGGAGATCCAGGAGTCGTTCCTCAACGACGGGGCGGCCGCGCTGGTCACCGTCGAGGAGATCGACGAGGTCGCCCCGCAGGACCTGGACAACCTGCGCGCCCTCGAGCGGCTCTACCACCAGGCGGGCCAGTGGCCGAAGCTCGTCGATGTGCTGCGCCGACGCTCGACCCTCGCCGCCGAGCCCGCGGACCGCCGCAGCATCGCCTACCGCATCGCCGAGCTGCTGGAGGAGCGGCTGGCCGACCGCGACGAGGCGATCGTGGCCTACCAGGGGATTCTCGCCGAGGCTCCCGGGGAGGTGCCCGCCGTGCGGGCGCTGGTCCGGTTGTTCCAGGCGTCCGCGCAGTGGGCCGACCTGCTGGACACCCTGCGTCAGCTGCTCGAGCTGGTGCCCGAGCCCGCCGAGCAGGTGGCGCTGCTGTGCGCGATGGGCGACGTGCAGCGCGAGCGGACCAAGGACCTCACGGAGGCGGTCGAGTCGTACCGGCGGGCGCTGGAACGGGACGGTCAGAGCGCCGCGGCCCGCGCGGCGCTCGAGCAGCTGACGGCGGAACCGGACGTGAAGCTCGCCGCGGCCCGCATCCTGGCCGGGGTCTACGAGCGGGAGGCCGACTTCGGTCGACTGCTGGAGATGCTGGACATCGAGACGGCCGAGGCGGAGGACGACGGCCGCCGGATCGCCGCGCTCCGCCGGGCGGCCGAGGTGGCCGAGGTCGGGCTGGGCGACGTGCGGCGCGCCTTCGGCTATGCCGGCCAGGCGTTCCGCCTGATGGCGGGCACCCCGGACGCCGGCGCGGCGGTGGCCGAGCTCGAGCGGTTGACCCGGGCCACCGGCGATGCGGCGGCCCTGTCCGCGCTGTACCGCGAGGTCGCACCCGATCTGCTCGACCTGGGACTGCAGACGACCGTCTATCTCCGCGTGGCCGAGTTGGCCAAGCAGGAATCGCAGTACGAGACGGCGACCGAGTACTACACCAAGGTCCTGGACAACGACCCCGCCAACGTCGGGGCGCTCGACGCCCTGGACCAGGTCTACACGGCGACCGAACGCTGGTCCGATCTGCTGGAGATCTACCGGCGCAAGGGCGACCTGGCCCAGGTCGCGGCCGAGAAGGTCGCCCTGCTGCTGCAGCAGGGCCGGCTCTGCGAACAGAAGCTCGAGGACCGCTCCACGGCCGTGGCCTGCTACGAGGCGGTGCTGGAGTCCGACGAGCGGAACGCGGAGGCCACCGGGGCGCTCGAACGGCTGTACGCCGAGGCCGAGCGCTGGTCGCCGCTGGTGTTGCTG
>CAZMRP010000304.1:0-6514 GCA_964568275.1 uncultured Myxococcales bacterium | reverse complement strand
CGACCAGCCGCTGGAGAAGCTGCCGGCGCTGGTGATCGTGATCGACGAGCTGGCCGAGCTGATGTCGGTGGCGGCCAAGGACGTGGAGAGCGCGATCCAGCGTTTGGCCCAGAAGGGCCGCGCCGCCGGCATCCACCTGATCGTCGCCACGCAGCGCCCGAGCGTCGACGTCATCACCGGCACGATCAAGGCCAACTTCCCCACGCGGCTGTCGTTCAAGGTCTCCTCGAAGACCGACTCCCGCACCGTGCTCGACCAGAACGGCGCCGACCAGCTGCTCGGGATGGGCGACATGCTGCTGCTGCCCCCGGGCACCTCCGACCTGCTGCGGATCCAGGCCTGCTACGTCGGCGAGGACGAGATCGAGCGCGTCGCGCAGCACGTCCGCGTGCAGGGCGAGCCGACCTACGACGAGTCGATCGTCGCCGAGCCCGACGAGGACGGCGAGGGCGAGGACGGCGAGGGCGAGGACTACGACGAGCACTGGGAGCCGGCGCTCGAACTGACCCTGCGGCTCAAGCAGGCGTCGATCTCCAAGATCCAGCGCCACCTGCGCATCGGCTACAACCGCGCGGCGCGGATCGTCGAGCGGATGGAGCGCGAGGGTCTGGTCGGGCCCGGCAGCAACCCGCGCGAGAAGGAGATCTACGCCGACCGGATCCAGGAACGACTGAGCGGCGAGCGCGACCGGCGCGACGCCGCCGAGGACGACCGCCCCGCCGCTCCGCCCTGAACCGGCGCGCCGCTCAGCGGCACATCAGCGTCGTGAAGTAGATCTCGAAGTTCCCGTCCCGCTCGTCGGCCCACGCCAGTCCCCAGCCGTCGCCCCGGTTGACCAGCGTCGGACGCCAGGCCCGCCCCGCGGCCGAGGTGATCCGCCGCTCCGCGCCGATCCGCTGTCCGTTCGCATCGAGCCGCGCGAAGTACAGCTCGGCGCCGCAGTCCGACCCGCCGCACGACTCGGTTCCGTTGCGCGTGTCGGACCACACCACCACGTACTCCCGCCGCGCGGCGTCCCAGCCGATGGCCGGCACCGGGTTGGCCGGCTCGAGGCCGAGCGGCGTGCTGGCCGAAGTGGTGAGCGGCAGGGCCGCCGCCTCCAGCGCGCCCGACGCGGTCAACCGACCGAAGTAGGCCTGCGACACCGACCGCTCGCGGTCGTCGACCCACGCCACGCCCCAACCGGTCCCGTTCCAGACCATTCGCGGCCACTCCTGCACCGCGGGATTGGCGATCGGATTCACGAACGACCCGGGGATCAGCTCCCCCGAACCGTCCATCCGCGCCAGGAAGAGCTGGCCCAGATCGCCGCCGCTGCAGATCTCGTACCAGATCACGCCCCAGTCGGTGCCGCGCGCGACCCACGGCCGCGACGAGATGCAGGCCGAGGTCGTCGTCAGGCGCTGGTCGGTGTGGCCGGCCGGCTTGGTGCCCGATTCCGTGAGCAGCACGAAGTAGATCTCGCGGTTGGCGTCCCGCCCGTCGCTCCAGGCGATGCCGTAGTTGCGGTTGGAGGCGTTCCAGGCAATCGTCGGCTCGTTGGAGATCCCCGTCGCCGTCGTGACCCGCGTCTCCGTACCGCTCGACGTCCCGTCCGCGCCGACCCAGCGGAAGTACAGCTCGCTGGAGCTGGCCGAATCGCTGCGCGACCAGACCACCCCCCATTGCGCGACGCCGGTCGCGGACGACCAGGTCACCGCCGGGTGTTCGTGGGTCACGCTGCCGCTCGCCGAGGCCACGGCGACGTCCCCGGCCAGCGCGTCGCCCCCGTCCTGGTCGAGCAGCGTGAAGTAGACGTGTCCGCCGGCGGAGCCGGTCTCCTCCTGCCAGACCAGGCCGAACCTCCGCGCCGCGGGGTTCCACGACAGCGACGGACGCTCCGACGGCAGCAGCGTGTCGGTCACGCGCACGGGCGTCGGCGCCGGACCCCACAGGTCCTCGTCGATCAGCGTGTCGCAGTCGTCGTCCGCGCCGTTGCACGTCTCCGCCGGCGGCGTGCACGCCGCCGCCGCCGGCGGCTCGCAGCCGCTGGTGCAGGTCCCCGTGCCGGTCGTGTCGCAGGTCGTCGTGCAGGCCACCGTGCTCCCGGCGGCGCACTCGAACCCGTCGTCGACCACGGTGTCGCAGTCGTCGTCCGCGCCGTTGCAGACCTCGTCCGGCGGCGGACAGCTCGCCGGCAGGGTGCAGTCGGTGTTGCACAGCACCTCGCCGGTCGAGCCGCAGCTCGTGGTGCACGGCGAGGTCCGGCCGCGGCGGCAGTCGAAGTCCTCGTCGGTCAGCCCGTCGCAGTCCTCGTCGAGGTCGTTGCAGATCTCCGGGTCGTCGGTGGCGCACGGCGCCCACTCGCAGTCGACGCACCGATGGGTGCCCGGCGTGGCGCACAGCGTGAAGCAGGTCACCGGCTCGTCGCCCAGCTCGCACTCCTCGCCCGGCTCCTGCACGCCGTTGCCGCAGATCCCGCCCCCGCCGTCGTCCTCCGCGTCGGTCCCGTCCTCGACGGCGTCCCCGTCGTCCGCTTCGACGTCCGGCACCTCGCCGTCCTCCGGCACGTCCACCTCGCCGTCGACCTCGTCCCACGCCTCCGTCCGGTCCTCCCCGGCGTCCCAGGGATCGAAGGTGACGAGCAGCTCGCAGCCGCCGAGCAGGCCGGCGAGCAGCGGGACGACGAGCCATCGCAGCGCGCGCGTCATCGCCTCACCATTCCCGTGCCGCGCCGGCGGCCGCGGCGGGCCCGGGCGGCTCGAGCGGGCCGACGTCGGCGGAGACGCCGCTCTCGCCCGCGAAGTCGGTGAAGAACAGCAGCGTGAGCGCGCCGACGGCCACGGCGCCGGCGGCGCCGAGCAGCGCATCGGTCACGACCCGCAGCGGGTCGCCGGTCGACTTGATCTCGTCGCGCCGCGACGGCGCCGTCGCCGGGTCGTCGTACTCGTCCTTCAACGACAGCACGTACCCGCCGGTGGCCGCTCCGCCCACGGCCAGCGCGCCGGCGGTCCCGGCGGTGAGCCAGAACCACAGCGGGTCGAGCCCCGCGGCGGCGCCCAGCCGCACCTCGACCACCATCGTCCGGCCGGCCGCCACCTCGACCGTCTCCTCCCACGCACGGCCGTCGTCGGCCTCCACCCGCACGACGTGCTCCCCCGAAGGGACCTCGTGCGGTCCCACCGGCGCCGGCCCCAGCCGCCGGCCGTCGACGAACACCACGCCGGCCGGGTCCGCCCGGACGAGCAGCGCGCCGCCTTCCCCCGGGACCCCGCCCGGCGCCACCAGCCCGAACTCCACGTCGGCGGTCTGCCCCTCCGCCACGTCGACCCAGCGCGTCGCCGACTCGTAGCCCGCCAGCTGCACCTCCACGCGGTGCGGTCCGATCGAGACCTCGACCTGCAACGGCGTCGTGCCGGCCTCCGCACCGTCGACGCGCACCGCGGCGCCCGCCGGGCTGGTCCGGATGGCCAGCCGGCCGACCGCCGCGTTCGGCGGCGGCGGACCGCCGATCTGTTCCTGGATCTCCGCGACCCGCGCCCCGATCGCCACACGCTCGGACTCCGGCACGCTCCGGCCGAACTCCCGCAGCACCTGCTGGTACAGCTCGAGCGCCGCGGCGGGGCGTCCGAGCGCCTCCTGGCACATCGCCATGCCGTAGACGCTCGGCCAGTTCGCGTACAGCTGGTGCGAGGCCGCGAACTCGCTGAGCGCGGCGACGGCGTCCCCCTGCTCGAGCAGGTCGCGGGCCTGCTGGTAGCGCTCGCGGGCCGCCTCGCGCAACGGATCGTCGTCCTCCGCGGGCTGCGCCGCGGCGGACGCCGCCCCGGCGAGCCACGCCGCCCCGAGCAGCACGACGAGCGGCCGCGGCAGACGACGCGGGCCCTCGCACCTCCGACGATTCGGCATCAGAACGGTGCCTCCTGCGGCAGGCGCCGCGCGCTGGCGAAGGGGTCGTCCGGCAGGCGCCCGGCCCCATCGACCGGCACGCGGACGGTATCCCGCGCCGCAGCCGTGTCGCGGGGCGCGGCCGCGTCCGCCGGCGGCGGCGCCGACGCATCCGGCCGCCGTCCGAAGTCGCGCGGCGGGCGGCTCGCGTCCCGCCGCACCGGAACGCCGACGTCCGCGGGCGCCGCGCCGGCATCCGCCGGCCCGGCGTCGGTCGCGTCGTTCAGGTCGAGGACCGTCGTGGCGATCGGCTGCATCGCGGCGCGGATCGTCTTGTGCTGGTCCGGCGTCACCTTGGTCCGGAAGGTCTCGAAGCCCTGGGCCGCCACCACGACATCGACCTCCGCGTCCGACCACGGCACGTCGCCCTCGGGAGGATCCCCCGACAGACCGACGTTCCCGATCTTGACGATGGCGTCCGGGGGCGCACCGAGCACGGTCAGGTGCACGGTGCGATTCTCGGGCACGTCGCTCGGCGCCGCCAAGACGGCGGAGCCCGCGTCCGCGGCCGGATCCGCGGCGGGCGGGGTCGACTCCCGCGCGCCGCCGCGGCCGAACAGCAGCAACAGCGCGACGACCAGCGCCGACGAGAGCGCCAGGACGGCCGCCGCCACCGGCAACCAGCGCCGCGGCGCCTTCGGCCGCGTCATCGAGACCTGGGACCGTCCCACCAGCGTGGAACTGCCGCCCTCGCCCGCCGGGCGCGGCGCCGGCTGGATCATCACGGTCTCCTGGCCGTCCAGGATGTCGGCCTCGACCGCCAGCAGCGCCTGCTGCATCTCCCGCGCCGAAACGTACCGCTCGTCCGGATCGCGCCGCATCGACCGCACGATCACCGCGTCGAGCGACTCGGGGACCTTCTGGTTGAACGCCCGCGGCGGCGGATACTCCTTCAGCTGGTTGCGCTCCGAATAGCGCTCGACCCACAGCATCTGGGACGCCGACTCGCGGTAGGGGAAGCGCCCGGTCACCATGCGGTACAGCATGACCCCGACGGCGTAGAGATCGGAGCGGGCGTCGAGCCCCTGGCCCGTGAACAGCTCGGGCGCGACGTAGGCCGGCTTGCCCATCAACGTGCCCTCCTGGGTCACGTTGCCCGCCCCTTCCTCGCCGATCGGCCGCGCCAGGCCGAAGTCGAGGATCTTGGCGCGGAACTTGCCGCCGGCCTGCGGCTCGAGGAACACGTTCGAGGGCCCGAGGTCGCGGTGGATCACGCCGACCGCGTGGGCCGCCGCGAGCCCGTCGAGGACCTGGAGCGTGATCTCGACGGCCATCCCCACGGGGAGCACCGGCTTGCGCTTGAGCAGCTGGTCGAGGCCCTCGCCGTCGAGCAGCTCCATCACCAGGAACGGGGGTTCGCTCGAGCCCGCGACCGGCAGGCACCACTCGAAGACGTCCACCACGTTCGGGTGCCGGATCGCCCGCAGCGCGCTGATTTCCCGTTCGAATCGAACCACGTACCCGGCGTCCGCCACCAGGTGGTCCTGCATGAACTTGACGGCGAACGACTGGTGGGTCGCCAGCTTCTCCGCGACGTAGACCGAACCCATGCCGCCCGCGCCGAGCGGTCGGTCGAGCCGGTATCCCTGGACGACCTTCTGGGTGGTCACGTGCGCATCCTCGCCGGGCAGAATAGCCCGTCACCGAGGGCACCGCAAGGCTTCCGCCACGGTTCCGGTCGGTTGCCTTGGCGGCGCGGGGGTCGCCTCGGGCGAATCCTCGCGCCGCACCCGCCGCCCCGGGGTTCCCGCGGATTCCGCGCCCAGGATCCGCGATTGACAGTAGGTCCGTGCGGTTGCTAGCATCGTCGGGCTTCCGGAGGCTCTTCCTGTGCCGGAGGCCGGCGGGCCCGACGGAGGTGGTGGAGAAGTTGGCATGCAGCCGACCGCAAGGATGATTGTGTGGATCGTCGGCCTCGCCCTGCTCGCGGCGCCCGCCGCAACGCAGGCCACGGAGGTCCGGGGACGACTCGAGGTCCTGCCCGGGTGGCTCAACGCCCTGGACCAGCGACTCGCGGCCCAACCGGAGCAGGGGCCGGCGACCCGCTACTGGGAGGTCGGCAACGGGGCGGCGTCGATCGACCCGGTGGTGGTCGACCCGACCCAGGAGCTCGGGATCCTCGTCCGCTCCGCCGAAGGCAAGCCGCTCGATCCGTTGTCGACGGACGAGCCCGAGATGGTAGTGCGGAACCTGGCCTTCCAGCCGGCGGTGACGTTCGCGCCCGAGGGCAAGAGCGTGGTCGTGCGGAATCTGGACCTGTTCGACCACGACTTCGTCGTCGAGTCCGAGAAGGGCGGCGCCGAGCTGCCCCGCGAGGACCTCGACGGCGGCCGGTCGTTCCGCATCCGTTTCAACGCCTCGGGGTTGTACGTGGTGCGCTGCCGGAACTTCCCGTTCCTGCGCGGCTACATCTACGTCGACAAGGAGCCGGTGCGGTTCGTGCACGCCGCGGCGGACGGCTCGTTCTCGCTGGGCGACGTACCGCCCGGCAAGTACACGCTGGCGGTCTTCAACGCCAGCGCCGCGGCCTCGTCGGCGCCGGCGCCCGCGGCCGGCTGGATTGCCACCCCGTGCCCGCTCGAGGTTC